>NZ_KV802736.1:128600-228887 GCF_001810825.1 Streptococcus sp. HMSC076C08
TTTTCTGTCTAACTTTTGGGATGCAGTTCATGCAAGAGTATTCTTCTACCAAATCTACTATGGATGAGCTTTATCAAATACGAAAGAACTATGGAATTTATATGGATAAGGATAAGGATAAGGAGATGGAGAGATGGCTTTTCTATATTCTCCTCTTACCTTGTTTGTTTGATCATGCACTTAATTGCTTCATCAATATTGAAAACTGTACCTTTTCCATCTATCCATCTATCCCAAAAATCAATAGTTGAACTTTTAGGTTCTTCTTTAGGTTTATCTAAAATAATTTTAGTAGGTAGCTTAATCGAATCTCCAATAACAATACATTCTCCAACATCAAGATTTGGTAATGTTTCAACCAAGCCTACCAATGAATCGGTTAACATAGTTGCCACTGCTGATTTATCTCTATCATTCGTAATTTTTAAACTTATAATATTATTGCATTGAGATATTATAGTAGAATTTAATTCCGCAGGTCTTTGAGAAACAATCACCAATGAAACACCATATTTTCTCCCCTCTTTAGATAATTTTTCAAATATCTCCAGCGATTTATTCTCAACCGCTTTCAATTTCGTTGTATCTCTCGGCATATATAAGTGTGCTTCATCGCAAATAAAGGCTATAGGATGCCTAGTCTCATCTGTTTTAGGCGACATCCAAAATTGGACTTCATATACCAGTCTTGTAACAATCCCTATTATTATAGGTAACATATCTGATGGGACTTCTGATAAATCTATTACTTTTATCTTTTTATCTAGTCCCATTATTTTATCAACAAATTCTTTCAGATAGTCAGCTCTTACAGTATTATCTTCATTAAATACAAACCCATATTTTTTATCATCTATTTTTGTCTGAAGTCTCGTAATAAGGTTTGTTAATTTCCCATAGTATTGACCTTGTTTCGTCTTTGCTTGTCCTTTTTTATCTCCTGTTTTATATACTTCACCTGTTGTTTCTTCCTTTATATTTTCATCCTCTAAATATGCTTTTAACCCTTTTGCTGAAAAAGGAATCGGCGTATCTGCTGTAATTATTTCGGATGAAAATTCAGTCATATTTTCTTCAAGATACCTTTTCTTGTGCTCTAAAATATATTTAATTACTGCTGCCCTTTGATTTGTAGATGTCCCTTCAGAAGATTCAATAAACAATGAATGAATTTCCTCATAATTGAAACACCACAGAGGAATATGTAACCCATCCTCAGAGTCACAAATTTTTATCTGTTCAGCATAACTTAATTCATTGTATTCACCATGCAAATCAAAAACAATTAAATTAGCGTGCTCCAACTCATTTGCTTTTTCAAGAATATTTGCTACAGTAAAAGATTTTCCACTTCCAGTACTTCCTACTATTGTTGCATGTCTTTGAAAAAATCTATTTCCATCCAAAATAGCTTCAACAGTTTTATGACTTGCATATTTGCCAATAATTAATCTTTTTTCTGAAGATATCTCATTTTCAAGAGAGTTCATAATAATAGAGAGAGCTTTACCATCGGCTAAATAAACTTTGCTATTGATTTCAGGATAAGTGTTCACTGCTCTTTTGAAAATATTTTGTTTAGTTGAAGACAATTTTTTATAAAATGTACCTACTAAAGTTATATTGCAAAAGTTATATGAATACTCTTGTTCTTCAGTTTCTTCGTCATCAATATCAATTCTCTTTTTGCTCACCCTAGTTACTATTCCAATTAGTTTTTCATCTGCATTATTTCCAGATAAAACAACTATATCATTTATTTTTAGCCTATTTAAAATTTCTTCCTTTTCTACTGATACAGATACTTTCTTGGTATCAACATTTTGAACAACTCCAACTTCTTGATTTAAATAATTTTGAATATCTTCCATAATTTTCTCCTATCCTAAAAAAGTTTCCGAAAATACATTTATATCCCATAATTCCTTATTTATATTATATTTTTTACCTTTATATACCATATAACTTCCTTCTTCTGTACCGCTTTCTTTCTCTTCATATTTATAAAATAAGGTCCAATTTTCATTTTTCATTGCTCTATCTAAAAAAGATTGTTTTATCGTTCTTGTCAAGACAACCACATCCTTTTGAGTATCCTCAAATACTGTATTAAAATGCTGGTCATTAAAACCATATCCATAAATAAATATAGAAAAATTCTTTTTAGAGTCTGTTATCAATTCATTAAAAATTTCTCTATGACATCTGAAAATACCGTTAATCATTCCTGACTTATATTTCATACTGCCTGGTGCAATAATATCTATATACCGCTTGTTATCTTTTAGTAGTTGATAATCATTAATCTGATATTCCCTATCATTCTTTTTTATCCAATTGACTGATCCATGTGGCTTAAATAATCTTACTAGAGGAACGCTCTTAGAAAAAAAATCATAAGGTTGCTTTAGTATATTTTCATTAAAAGTTTGATACATATTCCCCGAAAACCCTAATGTAGTTGATAGTTTTAATTTATCACAAATTAGTTCTATTATTCTGTCATAATTAGGAGTCATTATATCGATTACTTGATTGTTTACACTTACAGTTCCTAATAGGTACTTTAATAATTTTTCAAATCCGGAAGCTTCATTTAATATATTAAAATGACGAACGTATTCTTCATCTAAAATAAATTCACTCGTTATCTCTCGAATTGTTTCCACAAACGATTCTTCACTTATTGAAACATCTAATAAGGCTGCTTCCAAGCCTTCATCTTTGATCTTCCCTTTATATTTGTTCCACTGTTCTTGTAACTCTAAATCACTGATACTTTCAAATGACTTCTCCAATTTTTCAGCCAATTTCGCCATTCCCGGAATATTCATTGCAATAGAAAGCCCTGTTCCAACTATCAATTTAGGAAAATTTACACCTGATAGGTATCGTTCCTTAATGTCCATAAATATTGGCTCAAATTCTTCACTATCTATATTCATCACTACACTCCATAATTTCTTCAATACCACAATCCAAAGTATTGCAAATTCTAAGTAAAACATCCGTCGTTATATTCTGCCCATTCTTCATTTTGTAAAATGTGCTTTTACTTATTTTTGCCTTTTCCATCAATTCATTATTTGTCATATCTAAATCAATAAGTTTTTTGAACAATTTTTTATAGCTAAATACTCTCATCTATATTATTATCCCCTGTAATTACATTTAGAGTTACATATGGCTCTTTTAGTTTAATAAAATTATCTAATTTTATTCTTCTGCCAAGATATAAAAAATACATAATATCATTAAATTCTTTTATTTCTTCACTATCCTCATCTATAATTCCATATTGCTTGTAATACGGCAATGCACTTTCAAAGTCGATATACAAATGACCTTTCGAATCTATTTCATTTCCAATTTTCATAATTTTATCAATACACAACTCATACATATTTTTATAAAGCGAATTAAATCTAATTAGCTTTATAAATTCTATCCCTTTATTTTCTGCAATCTCATTAAATACTTTATCTGACATTACATCTAAATTAATCAAGTTGTTTTTTTCAGCTTCAATCCATCTGATTGCTTCTTCTTTATCAAATGCTTTAACAATAGCTAATGCCAATCTATCAATAACATGAATGTTATTTGGGTATTTATTATATAAAAATATTAACACCTTATACCGCACTATTGGTGGTAATAATGAAAATGACCGTAAAACATCACTCCTTGATCCAAATTCATAAGTTTCAAAATAATTTATAAGCATGAATGAAAGCATATCCAAAAGCTTATCCACGATTTTGTCAAATTCATCAGATGTAACCTCTTCTAAATACTCAGTATGTGTAAATTTATTACCATCCTGTTTAATATTATCTAATGCTTCTTTTAAAAACTCACTATTATTGAGAGCATCAATTTTTTTAGATATTTCATTTGCGCCAATCGTCATTTTTTTACTTGGATTAATATCTAAAATTTTTCTCACTATCACTTCTGCATACTGGCGAATGGTAGCAATTTTATTTCGGTTAGATGTCTCCGAATAAAAAATATCCCCCATTAAATCTTTTACCAATATTTGATATTTTTCATTATCAAATTTTTTCATTCAACAACATCCCTTCAAGAAAACTATATTTATTGTATTATACCATAAAGTACACTTTTTCATAAATATGTTCTCTTTAATCGAACTTACGCAAATAAAAAAAACAGTGCAGTGTACTGACCCCTAAAAGTTGGACAAATAATTGTTGAAAGGATTTAGTTCTGTATTGTACAGGGCTAAGTCCTTTTAGTTTGACTTTGATTCGTTTGTTGTTGTAGTAATCAATGTAGTCCACAATAGCTTGTTCAAGGTCTTCTAAAGACCTAAAGTGCTTCTCATAACCGTAAAACGTCTCCGATTTCAAAATACCAAAGAAGGACTCCATCATACCGTTGTCTGGGCTGTTGCCCTTTCGTGACATAGATGGCTGAATTCCCTTACTCTCTAGGAACCGATGATAAGAATCGTGTTGGTATTGCCACCCCTGGTCACTATGGAGAATCGTATTCTCGTAGTGTTTCTCTGTGAATGCCTGTTCCAACATGGTTTCCCTTGTTCTAAGTTGGGCGAAGTAGAAAGATTATAGGCGATAATTTCGCTGTTAAAGCCATCTAAAACGGGCGATAAATACAATTTCTGTGCGCTATTTGAAATGGCAAACTCTGTCACATCTGTATAGCACTTTTCCATTGGCCTCGATGCTTCAAACTGGCGTTGAATGAGATTCTCTGCTTTCTTGCCAATCTCTCCTTGGTAGGAAAAATACTTCCGTTTTTGACGAATTCGAGTTGCTAAATCAAGGACTTTCATCAGACGTTGAACCTTCTTATGATTGACCGCATAACCACGATTTCTTAGTTCTAAGTGAATCCGACGATAACCATAATTTCCCTTGTATTCGGTATAAATGACCTGAATTTCGGTTTTAAGTTATTGATCCTTATCAACCCCATCCAGCCGCTTCAAGAAGTAAATCTAGTCGAAATCCTTCTGAAACCATTTCTCTAACTGTCTCTGTCTTTCTCGCTCTAAGGCCTCGTCCCTTTCCTCTAACTCTTTTAACTTTTTAGGTAGGCCACCTCAATATGTAAGCGTTCATTCTCTTCCTGAAGTCGCTCTAGTTCTGTCATTTCTTCCCGAGTTTTCTTCCGTTTACGTCTCATTTTAGCTGGTCTCCCTCTTGTTTTCTCAACAATAGTATACCCGTTTTTTTGTGTTGTGCCAGCCAATTTTTCAACAACGAGCGACTAGGTAAAGCATAATCTAAAGCTACACTTCTTTGCGAACAACCTTCCAGCAGAACTTTATCTATCATTTCTTGTTTTAGTTCTGGAGAATAATAACGATTCTTCCTTTTTTGGCGATTTCTTTCCCATAATGGTCAATTAATTTCACCATGTACTTTAGACCAGAAGCATCCACACCAAATCTTTTTGAAAGCTGTTTGAAGCTTTGTCCTTGTTTTCTTAGTTCATAGTTTTGAATTTTATCTTCATAACTCAATTTCATAATAAAACACCCCAAAAGTTAGATTTTTCTGTCTAACTTTTGGGGTGCAGTTCAACACATGAGTGGGACTCTTTTTATAATTTTTGTTTGAGCTCAACCAAGACATTCATAGCCTGCATCGGTGTCATATTGTACACATCCAGTTTAGCTAATTCTGCTAGGATAGGATGCTCTGCAGGGGTATCAAAGAGTGACATCTGCTCTGTAACAGCACTTGTTTGTCTCATCGGCGCAGGACTTTCCGTCCCTTGATTCTCCAGTTGAGCCAATATTTTATCCGCCCTTGCTAAAAGTTCTGCTGGTAAGCCAGCAATCTTAGCAACATGGATACCATAGGATTTGTCAGCTGGTCCTGGTTCGATCTTGTGAAGGAAGGTGACCTGCCCATCCTGCTCCAAGGTTGCCACATGAACATTGACCAAGTGTTCCAAGCTAGACTCCAGACTGGTCAACTCATGGTAGTGGGTCGCAAAGAGGGTTTTGGCTCCGATATGTTCATGAATGTATTCGATGATGGACTGGGCCAGAGCCATCCCATCATAAGTCGCAGTCCCTCGACCTAACTCATCAAAGAGAATCAAGGAATTCTTGGTCGCATGCGAAATGGCATTGTTAGCCTCCATCATCTCCACCATAAAGGTTGATTGACCTGAAACCAAGTCATCTGCTGCTCCGATACGAGTAAAGATGGCATCGAAGATAGGCAAATGGGCGCTTTCTGCCGGCACATACGAGCCTAGCTGGGCCATAACCGCCGTCATGGCTAACTGGCGCATGTAGGTTGACTTCCCACTCATGTTTGGCCCTGTAATCAGCTGAATACTGGTATCTTCTGACATCTGGATACTGTTTGGAATGTAGGTCTGAGCTCCCATAACCTTTTCAACGACAGCATGACGCCCTTTTTGGATATCAATTTGTGAATCGTCTCCAAACTCAGGTCGGATCAAATGCTGGGTTTCAGCCACAACTGCGAGACTTTGCAAGACATCAACCGTCGCAATTCCTTGGGCTAAAGCCTGCAAACGCTGGATGTACTTGCTGACTTCCTCACGGATACGCATAAAGATTTCATATTCTAGGTTGGCTGACTTCTCACGCGCCTCCAGCATATCTCCCTCGATACGGGCTAACTCCTCTGTCCCAAAGCGTTCCGAGTTTTTCAGTGTTGCCTTGCGGAAAAAGTGGGCTGGAACATTTCCCAGTTGCGAATTAGTCACATGGAAATAGTAACCATCTTTTTTATTGTAGTCGATCTTGAGCGTACTGATGCCAGAGTTTTCTCTCTCCTTAGCCTCAATCTCAGCAATCCAGCTAGTCCCTTCTCTGAGGACACGACGGTACTTGTCTAAGGTCTCATCAAATCCCGTACGGATAATGCCACCTTCCGTAATCACGTGAGGAGCTTCAGGAGCAATGGCAGCACTAATCAAGCTCTCCAACTCCGGAATGGCATCCAGCTGTGCGATGAGATAGGCTAGAGCAGGCTGCTCCATGCCTTCTAAAATCGCTCGAATCCGTGGCACACTAGATAAGGTAGTCGCCAGTTGCAAGAGATCCTTTGGATTGGTCTTGCCAAAAGAAACCCGACTAGCCAAACGTTCGATGTCATAAACACCCTTGAGACTGTCTGTCAAATCACTACGCTCAAAGAAGTGGTCAAGAAAGACCTGCACCACCTCTTGACGTTGGACGATTCGTTCCTTATCAATCAAGGGACGATGGATCCAAGAGCGCAAGAGCCGCATGCCCATAGCTGTTTTGGTTTCATCCAAAAGCCAGAAAAGACTCCCCTGCTTCTTGCCTGAACGGGCATTCTCAACCAAATCCAGACTAGCCTTGGTCGCATAATCCATCTGCAAGAAATCTTTAATTTCATAGCGGATAACTGGTTTGAGATGGTTCAATTCTCGCATCTGGGTACGGTGAACATACTGGAGGAGCTTACTAGCTGCCGCTTGCTCCACAGCTGCCAAACGTGAATCCAGTAAATGAAGGTCCTCAAAGCCTTCCTTCTCATAGGAAAGCACCAGATTCATCTGGCGACTGAGAATTTGTTCTTCTTCCTCAGACAAGTCATAACCCAGCACCACTTCTCGCGCCTTGAGGTTACGGACTTCCCCACAAACCAACGTGAAATCCAATAGCCCCGTCACATAAAAGTCACCCGTCACCAAATCCATATAAGCCAGACCAAATTGATTGCCATCACAATCTAAGGAAACCAAGAAATTATTCTGACTATCCGGCTTACTGCTATCAACGACCGTTCCAGGTGTGATGACCTGGACCACCTCTCGCTTGACAACACCAACCGCTTGTTTGGGATCTTCCATCTGTTCGGCTATGGCTACCTTATAGCCCTGCTCAATCAGAACATCGATATACTGCTGGGCAGAATGATAGGGGACACCCGCCATGGGTATCGGATTTTCTGCATTTTTATTCCGACTCGTTAAGGAAATTTCTAAAATTTGCGCTGCATTAATTGCATCTTCATAGAACAACTCGTAAAAATCACCCATCCGAAAAAGCAAAAAAGCATCTGGGTATTGTTTCTTAATATCCACATACTGTTGCATGCCGGGTGATAGCTTTTCTGTTGCCATTTTCCGTCTCTCCTTGCTAAAAATAAGTCTTGAGAGCAACTCCCAAGACCTTATTTATCTTTCATCAAATCTAGCAAACGATCTTCCATCAGCTTGGCAACGTGCTGGTCTCGACAAATAACCAATAAGGTATTAGCACCAGCAACCGTTCCTAAAATCCATTCATCCTTGTTTGCATCTACAATGTTTGCTAAGACTGCAGCTTCCCCAAGTTTGGTATGAAGTACTAAGGTGAACTCTGCTCTTGCAACTCCTTCTAAATGATGAGACAAAAACTCAACTAAATCAATCTTATCTGTCTCATTTGCTAGTACATAATACACCATATCATTTTTCTTAACCTTGGTCAAGCCGATTTCACGCAAATCACGTGACAAAGTCGTTTGTGTCACATAAACATTACGAGCTTCTAAACGATCTTGAATCTCTTTTTGTGTCCCAAGTTTTTCTTCGGTGATCATCTTTTTAATCAATTGATGCCGTTCTCTTTTTCTCATATTATCCTCTTAAGTGAATATTTATAACAAGTTTTACATTTATTTTATAACTACATTATACCAAAAAAAATAAATAATTCAAAAAAATTCTTTTCTTTCTCAAAAAATGTAGTAAATTGTGTTAAAATAGTAAAAAAGCCCAAAAGGAGCCCTTATGAATACAAAAGAATTGATTGCTAGCGAGTTGGCTAGCGTCATTGATAGCCTGGATCAAGAGGCTATTTTAAATTTACTGGAAACACCTAAAAACTCAGAAATGGGAGACATCGCCTTCCCTGCCTTTTCTCTAGCAAAGGTCGAGCGTAAAGCTCCGCAAATGATTGCAACAGATATTGCTGAAAAAATCAATAGTCAAGCCTTTGAAAAGGTTGTCGCTACTGGACCTTACGTCAACTTTTTCCTTGATAAATCTGCTATTTCGGCTCAGGTATTACAGGATGTTATCACTGAAAAAGAACACTATGCCGACCAAACCATTGGCAAGCAAGAAAATGTCGTCATCGACATGTCTAGTCCCAATATCGCAAAACCATTCTCTATTGGGCACTTGCGTTCAACGGTTATCGGAGATAGCTTGTCACATATTTTCCAAAAGATCGGCTATCAAACGGTCAAGGTCAACCATTTGGGAGACTGGGGTAAACAGTTTGGAATGTTGATCGTTGCCTACAAGAAATGGGGAAATGAGGAAGCCGTTAAAGCGCATCCAATCGATGAACTTCTTAAACTCTACGTTCGCATCAATGCTGAAGCTGAAAAAGATCCTAGCTTGGATGAAGAAGCACGCGAATGGTTCCGCAAACTGGAAAATGGAGATGAGGAAGCCCTCGCTCTCTGGCAATGGTTCCGTGATGAAAGTTTAGTGGAATTCAACCGTCTTTACAATGAATTGCAAGTCGAATTTGACAGCTACAACGGAGAAGCCTTCTACAATGATAAGATGGATGCTGTTGTAGACATTCTCGCTGAAAAAGGACTTCTTGTTGAGTCAGAAGGGGCTCAAGTTGTCAATCTTGAGAAATATGGAATTGAACATCCAGCTCTTATCAAAAAATCTGATGGTGCAACTCTCTATATCACACGTGACTTGGCTGCAGCCCTCTACCGTAAAAACGAATACCAATTTGCAAAATCCATCTATGTTGTTGGTCAAGAGCAATCTGCCCACTTCAAACAACTCAAGGCAGTACTACAAGAGATGGGATACGATTGGAGCCAAGACATTGTCCATGTTCCGTTTGGATTGGTAACAAAAGAAGGGAAAAAACTCTCTACTCGTAAAGGAAATGTCATCTTGCTAGAACCGACTATCGCTGAGGCTGTTAGTCGTGCCAAGGCCCAAATCGAGGCGAAAAATCCTGAGTTAGAAAATAAAGACCAGGTTGCCCACGCTGTTGGAGTTGGGGCTATCAAGTTCTATGATCTTAAGACCGACCGTACAAATGGATATGACTTCGACCTTGAAGCTATGGTATCCTTTGAAGGAGAAACTGGACCTTACGTTCAATACGCCTACGCTCGTATCCAATCCATCTTGCGCAAAGCCGATTTCAAACCAGATGCAGCTGGCAACTACAGCTTGAACGATGCTGAAAGCTGGGAAATCATTAAGCTACTCCAGGACTTTCCACGTATTATCAATCGTGCAGCAGATAACTTTGAACCTTCTATCATTGCGAAATTTGCGATTAGTTTGGCTCAAGCATTTAACAAATATTATGCACATACACGTATCCTAGATGAAAGTCCTGAGCGCGACAGTCGTCTGGCCCTCAGCTACGCAACCGCAGTCGTCCTCAAAGAAGCTCTTCGTTTGCTCGGAGTAGAAGCGCCGGAGAAGATGTGATTCAGTACTAACAATTGGAACTTAAGTTCCTAATTGTTAGACGCTAGCCGCTTATATGCGGACTAGCTAACTGCTTCACTAGTCATGGCCCCTAAATATAATCGATTTAGAGGCCATAACGTCGTAACTATGGTGATTTGGCTTGGCGCTTCACTAACTTATCAAACCAAATAACAGCGATTTAGTTGGGTTTAGGTTCTAATCTTTTAAATTACTTGAAAGCAATCTGAAAGATTGAGGCAAAATAACATTTATATTTTGTTCGGCCTTGCAGCTGTTCAATGAAATAATTTATTCACTTTTACTATTTCTTTATCACACTGGGAGATTCCTTATGAGCCAATATGCTTATATCCTCGTTGTACTTAGCTTGGTTTTCCTTTTTCTGCTCAATAAGTACGAGAAGGAAAGACTTCAAAGACTCTACCAAGAGCAACTCTTGAAGGACGAGACATTTAGGTCTGACATCAAAGAGAAAATTCACACGACTGAAAATATCAATGATGTCATTGCACATATCAATAAAACTTACCATCTGGGAATGTTGCTCTCAAAAGACGTCACAGATCAATTGAAATAATCAAAATCCGAGAAGCTTTCTTCTCGGATTTTTTAGGCTTACCATATTCTCCTTGGAGAAATTTCATTAATACATGTAAAGTTTTCTGTAATTTTCTATATTTTTTCAAAATATTCTTGCATTTCCTTTAAGTTTTTTGTAGAATAGTAGCTATCTATTCAGATTATTCTGAAAATTCAAAAATAGGAGTGTTTATTATGTCACAAGTTACGTTATCAAACCAGTCAACCTGGGCAAGCAAACTAAAGGCAATGGGGCCAGGAATCCTAATGGCTTCTGCTGCCGTTGGAGGTTCTCACATTGTATCCTCTACTCAAGCTGGCGGTTCTTATGGTTGGTCACTACTCCTCTTGGTTATCTTGGCCAATGTTTTTAAATATCCATTTTTCCGTTTTGGTGCCGAATATACTGCCGACACTGGTAAAACCTTGGTCGAAGGCTATGCTGAAAAAGGAAAACTCTATCTCTGGATTTTCTTTATCCTCAATGTCTTTTCAGCTATGGTCAACACAGCTGGTGTTGCCATTCTGTGCTCAGCTATCATCGCCAGTGCCTTCCCAATGATCGGTCTTAGCATCACTCAATGGTCCCTTATCCTTGTTGCAGTCATTTGGGCTATGTTACTCTTTGGTGGCTACAAACTATTGGACGGTATGGCAAAATGGATTATGTCTGCTTTGACCATTGCAACAGTTCTTGCAGTTATCATTGCAGCAATTAAGCATCCTGAATACAGCTCTGATTTTGTCGAGAAGACACCTTGGCAAATGGCGGCCCTCCCTTTCATCGTTTCCCTCTTAGGATGGATGCCTGCCCCTATTGAAATTTCAGCCATCAACTCACTCTGGTCTGCTGAAAAGAAAAAGACCGTCAACTTTAATACAGCGGACGCCCTTTTCGACTTTAACGTTGGTTACATTGGAACTGCTATCCTAGCTGTATTCTTCGTGGCACTAGGAGCACTGATTCAGTATCCTACAGGACAGGCAGTTGAAGCCGCTTCAGCCAAGTACATTTCTCAATTTGTTGGTATGTATGCCTCTGTTCTTGGAGAATGGTCCCGTTATTTGATTACCTTTATCGCCTTTCTCTGTATCTTTGGAACAGTCATCACCGTTATCGATGGCTACTCTCGTGTCAATCAGGAATCGCTACGACTCTTGATTCGTCAAAAAGAGGATACTCGCAAATCTTTGAACATCTGGATGACCATTACCGCTATCATTGGTATCGTAATTATTAAATTCTTTGCTGGACAAGTTTCAACCATGCTTCGCTTTGCCATGATCGGTTCTTTCCTGACAACACCATTCTTCGCTCTTTTGAACTATGTATTGGTGACACGTGAGAATAAAAATCTTCCTTCTTGGCTAAAACTCCTCGCAATCGCAGGATTGATTTTCCTCTTTGGCTTTGCTATTTTCTTTATCTATGCACTTGCCATCGGAAAAGCAGGATAGTTTATAAAATGGCACCCTTACGGGGTGCTTTTTACATACACAAAAGCAGTTGAAAATCTCAACTGCCCCTCAGTACTACTTTATTTTTCTGTCTCTAACTCATACAAGTCGGCAATGATCGCTGCGACCTTTTTAATATCTCCCAGCATACCACGCATTTCAAAATCTGCTAAGACCGGGAAGCCAAAGCGCTGGCTATACTGCTTGGCTGTCAGGCAGTATTGATTGTTAAAATTGCGATTACCAGATCCCACTACACCAAAACACTTACTAGCATTGTCTCCATAGGCGATAAAATCACCCACTGGAGTCGTTAGAATCTCAACATCGCCGTTGTCGACACCATTTCCACCTTCTAGATAGGTCGGCAAGAAAGCGATATAGGGATGTTCCATTTCAAAAAATTCTTGACCTTCCTTGACTAGGTCCTTGATATGGATTTTTTGGACCTCAATCCCTTCATACTGGGACAAGAGATAGTCCTTGAGTCGGGTTACAAAACTCTCTGTATTCCCACTCAGACTGATATACACTAAGGATATTTTTTTCATGTTGACCTCTATTTTTTGTTTACGATTTAAAAAAGAACTACCAAGATTGTAACTTGATAGTTCTTTTTTGTCAATACTTAGGCAACTTCTTCTGCTTCGACTTCTTCGGTCAAATCCTTTTGCTGGCGCCACATCTTGTAAAAGACTAAGGCTAAAAAGAGAACATTGATAATGATGAACAAAATATTCGTTCCTTGTGCTAATGCTCCCATTCCTAGGCCGAGGGTAGAATCTTTGATTAATTGAACCGCATCTTGAACGTTCATATAGCTATAAACCAAACCAACAATCGCTAGTAGAACATAGCCAATATAAGCATAGTTTGCGAATTGCACATTTTTACGTAGGAGAAATACAAAAGCTACTACAACTAAAATTGCAGATAAAACAATCAACAACATATTAAAAATAGAGTGCGATGACGCTGTTACTTGGTAAGTATAGTTGACTGCGTCTTCTAATTGCTGAGCAGTAAGCGTCCCGCTATTCGCCAGGCTAGCACGAAGCACATCTTTACTTGGCAATGGACTCAAGATTCCAAATAATGACATAGATGAAATGAGGGCTGATAGGACTAACAAGACCCAAAGATAAATAGGATTCTTTTTCATGTTTTCCTCCATAAGATATTTTGAACATTATAGCATTTTTTGTACAGGAATACAACTTTTACAAGCTGGTTTCAACTTGTTTCCGATAAGCTTTCGGTGATTTTCCGCACAATTTACGGAAAACCTTGTAGAAATATCCAACATTACTATAGCCAACTGCATAGCAAATATCTTCGATGCTATCACTGGTCGACAGTAAGAGTTGCTGCGCTGCCTTAATTCGCTGTTTATTGAGCAATTCCGCAAAAGTCGAGTTGGTTTCCCTCTTAATCAACTGACCGAGATAGACAGGATTGATAAAGAGATCCTTGCTGATGTCCTTAAGTGAGAGCTCTTTCTGATAATCACGCCCAATCACCTCCAGCACGCTCACCACATTTTCATTCATGCGGTACTGGCCAAAGAACTTGGTCAAAGTTTCTTTGATATAGGCAACCAATTCTTCAAAGGTGTTAATGGCATGGATAGCTTTGACTATCTCGGTCATATCATCTGCTTTTAGGTGTTCAAACAAATGAAAGACATCCATGACAAACTGAGTGAAGAGCTGCTTCGTGATGGCCACGCGCGGGGTATTTTCCAAGACGACCTTCTCTAGCAGGGTTAATTCTTCGATGATTTGATTGATATTCCCTTGGATAATCACCCGATAAATCGGCTCGTAATAAGCAAACAAACTCTCGGATTTTTCTAGATTAACTGAACCGTAGAAGAGGGCTTTTTCAGCGTTGATCTTCCAATTCTCAAAGGACTGCTGGTAGGGTGCTTCAAATGGTGTCACGATGATGCCATCGAGCTGTTGATCAGAGATGAAAATCTGCCAGTCTTGCCCCAAAACATAGTAAGGAATGGTAAAAGAACCCTGCTTTTCCTTGGATAGACCAATCCACCAGCTGTCTTTACCTGACAGGTAGTTCGTAAATCCTGTCTCATCCAATTCTTGACTGAGGGTCTGACTTTGCTCCACCTTTTCCTGAAGCTGTTGCGCAATTTTTTCTAATAAATTGCCCAACTCCACCTTGTCTACTGGCTTGACCAGATAATCCACGACACTAAGGTTCATGGCTTTTTTAACGTACTCAAACTCCTGATAACCAGACAGCAAGATATAATAGGTATCTGGAAGTAACTCTTTCATTTCCCTAATCATCTCAAGTCCGGTCTTATCTGGCATGTTGACATCGGAAATGACCACATCTACTGGATTTTTCTTAATATAGTCCAAAGCATCATCTGCGTGACTTGCTGTCGCGACGACTTGCATATCCCATTTTTCAAAGGGGATTAATCGCTTGAGCCCCTCTGTCACCATGTACTCATCGTCTACTAATAAAACTTTATACATTTCTACCCTTTCTATTCATCCTGGATAGTGATATGGTAACGAACACCTTCTTGCTCAGCTGACTCTACACTGATTTGGTAGCGATCCCCAAAGTAGAGAACAAAGCGTTCGTGTACATTTACTATTCCAATTGATTGTCGCTCCCCACTATAGCTTGCCTCGTGTTCAAAACTTCGCTGAGCTAATTTTTCTTGCAAGCTAGCTAGTTTCTCAGCAGGCATTCCTCGACCATTGTCTTCCACTAAGATTTCAACGAAGCCTTGGCCCTTCAAGGCTTTGATACTGATGACATTATCTGTTCTGCGATGGTCAACACCATGGGCAAAGTAGTTTTCTACTAATGGTTGGAGTGTAAATTTTGGAATCCTCATTTCTTCCAATTCTGGTGCAATCTTGAAACCATAGGCAATGGATTTAGGATAACGCACCATACAGAGATAGCTATATTTTCGGCAAAATTCCAACTCTTGCTTCAAGGTCGTTTCCCGCTCGTCGGAGATATTGTTGCGTAACAAGCTGCTAAATTCATAGATAATATCTGCCAGTTCATCCTGGCTTTCCATAACGGCATACATCCGTAAAAACTCCAGAGTATTGTACATAAAGTGAGGATTGATTTGAGCCTGCAGGGCTCGCATATTGGCATCCTTTTGACTGAGCTCTAGCTGATAGATATCGTGGATATTTTTTTCCAGGCGATCCAACATATCATTGGTTGTTTCTGCAATGAGAAGCAACTCTTGGTCTTTTTCAGAGGTATCGATTCGAAGGCCTTCTTCTCCTTGAGCAATCACCTCAATCGAATCTACTAGGTCTACGACCTGTTTTTGGTAATTTGAAAAAGTCTGTCTAAGGGTCACGTACAAAATGATGATAAAGAGAATACTTAGCCCAATAATAACAGCAGAACTCGTCAAAGTTCCTGTAAGAACAAAATTTTTAGGAACAGCAACTCGAACCTGATAACCGTGAGAGGTGACTCCTACAAACCAGTTTTCTCGCTCGGCTGATACCTTCTCCCCAATATGGAACATTTCGGTCTCAAAAGGCGAAGTTACTGTTACAGCCATTGGGATATGACCCCGAGTATTGTCAATAGCTCCATGTAAAACATCTGGGGATAGAGAGATATAGATCACTCCTAAATCCTTGTCAGACACAGGATCAGAAACAGGAATAGCAAAACTATTGGCTGTTGGCTTAAAATCCTCCGCAGGAACTTTCTCTCCACTGCGTTTTTCTCTAGTCGAAACATATACTTCCTTGTAGTCCTGAAGAACAATAGCCACTCCAGTCACAAAATCATTCCGAACATAGAGGTCATCAATATTTTCATACAGGGAAACCGAGATATAAGGCGAAGTTTTACGCTCTAATTGCCAATAGAAATAGTCTGGTGTGCTGAGACTGAAATACTTGTAAATCCCTTCGATGCGGGCCTGATTTTCAACCAAAGACTGAGCAAGTTGGGTTGACTCTCTGTGATAGTATTCCACTTCACTCACTGTCCGAGTGGTCACACGTTCTGCAACCCGTTGGGCCTCTTTCTCACGCGAGTCCCAGTCAGCATACGATAGCATAATCGCAAAACTGGCAATGACCACGATCATAACCAAACTATAAATCCGTAAAAGAGAGTGAAGCCAAAACTGCTTCATTCTATTTTGTCGCCAATTTTTCATGGATACTTTCATAAATAGGTTCCAACATATCACTGATAAAGAAATGCCACATTCCAATTCCTACAAAAAAGAGCAAGGCAGGCATATAATAACCAACTCCTACAAGGAGAGTCGTCCCGAGTAAAACCTTGGCAATCGCAGGTAAGCTCATAAAAATCCCGATAAGGGACAGTTTCAAGGTATTTTGGTAGGATAAATCAAAGTACACCTGAAGTTTCAAGGAAACAGTGTAGGCTAGAAAGACAAGAGCAACTACAAGGACGTTGAGAAAGGTCGCCAAAAGGTGGAAAATCGTCTGGTGGGGCAATTGAACTAGAAGATACAAACCATAAACTAGGACAAGATCCACAAACACAAAACTATAGAAAGCCAAATTACTCTTGACAAAATTACTCTTATACAATTCCCAAGCTTCTTTCAAATGGTAGGCTCGATAGGTATAACCATGCTCCGCATACAAACTCATAAGGGTGGCACTTGCTGGTGCTAAACCAAATACCACTCCTCCTGCTAGTGTTAATAGCCAGAAATAAGCCGTCGCCATCATTCCCAAAAAGATACGATTAAAGACGAATTCTAAAAATTTTCCCATGCTACTCTCCTTAAACTAACGATGTAACTATTATATCATATTTCAAGCGTTTTCAAAAATATAGAACTCCCATTTACAATCCTCAAAAAGCGTGATACAATTGGTTTTGTTAATTCGCATCAAGGAGATTCTCATGAAGAAAAATATCTTAACCACCCTCTTGGCCGCCGTCCTCTACTTTCTCTGTGTAGGGATTGGAGTCTTCCTAGGACACCTGGTCGACCAAACAGGCAATATGTTCTACGCACCTGCCTTTTCTGCCCTTGTCGGTGGCAGTGTCTACATGCTTCTTTTGACGAAGGTCCCTCGTTTTGGCGCTATCACCACTCTGGGACTTTTTATGGCACTTTTCTTCCTAGCTAGCAAGCATGGCGCTGGTGCCTTTCTCCCAGGACTCGCCTGTGGTCTTGCAGCAGATGCCATCGCTCGTCTCGGCAACTACAGAGACCGAATCAAAAACACCCTCTCCTTCCTCGTCTTTGCTTTTAGCACAAGTGGTCCTATCTTTCTCATGTGGATCCGTCCCAAAGCTTACGTGGCCACTTTACTTGCGCGTGGGAAATCCCAAGAATACATTGACCGTATCATGGTCGCTCCAGAGTTGGACAAAATCCTTCTCTTTGTTTCAAGCATCCTCCTAGGTGCCTTGATTGGGGCTGTGGTTGGGCAATTTCTAAGTCAAAAAATAGCTGATAAACTATAAGGTAAAAGCCCTGAAGACCAGCAATGCCTAGCTCCAGGGCCTTTTTGTATACAATCTTAAAATTCACTATAGATAAATTCTTGAATATTCGAAAAATCGGTCACAAAACAGTAGATCACGATGCTCAAGATGACCGTATAGAAAAATAGTGTCCACAAGATTAAACGATGTGTGTTAGTTAGCTTGGTTTGCAAATTTGTAAAGTTCTTTTTCAACTTCCATCCATCCTTTCACTCCAACGTGCATCACGTCAAATAAAAAGTAATCATCATACTCTCTGTTTCCATAGTTTAATACGGTTGCACCATGGCTTTTTGCGACATCTTCTATTTTTTTATAAGTTTTTTCTCGCATCTCTCTTGAGACACCAGTGTAGTCATTCCATTTCCCGTTTACTGGGAAAATAATAACCTCAACTTCAATGCCCAATTCTTTAGCAACTGTCAAGAAGAGTTCCATATCTGAATATTCTGGTGACTCTAGGTAGCTCAAATCTTTATTAGAATCTTTCAGCGATGCATAGCGATCTTTTAAGTAAGTATTGTAGTAGTTATTATCAACAGCATAGTCATTATTGTCTGTTTTCTTTTTGACCTCTTCCACAAACTGATCCGTCATCTTTTCCCAATCATAGTCTGGGGTTTTGTCTCCTAGTGAAGGATAATCTGATTTAGCATGTTTTTGATAAAAAGTCTGTTTAAGCTTAAAGGAATACATCGCGTTATCTAACTCTAATAGTTTTTTATCAACAATAGTTCCTTTTCCATCTATGAAATAACTTTTGTATTTTTTGTAGATGTCATTTTGTTGCTTATTTCCTTTGGTAATCTCGATAATGCGATTGATTATTTTTTCTTTCGTTTCTTTACTAATCTTATCATTATCTAGCATGTGAAAAATATGTTCCTGAGAAGCCTTGTTCAAAAAGGCATCTTGATGGGTCCCATCTTTTTCAAACCACTGAACCGACTCTACTATAGCTACTTTTCGCTTACTCATTGATCCTTCAATAGAGCCCAAGGTCGTAGCCTGAATGATGTTTTGAGAATAACTGGTCCCAATCTGCATGATATTAAAATCGTTGTAGTTAAAAATTTTATTTGGATGATAGTCTTCATTTATCGTTGCGACCAACTCTGAGGAACCCATTAGAACCAGTGTATTGGGGGTGATATTGCTTGTTAGAATATCTCTACTTTTATACTTTTCATACGAGGTGCTATAACGAATACTGTTATCCTTGACTTTATAATAATCATCAATCTTCTTGACATACGTCACATTTAAAAGGGCAAGCGTCGCAATTACGAGCACAAGCGATAGTAAAAATGCTTTTAATTTAATCATCTCGTTTTATCCTATCCCTTCGATCTAGCCGATTTCTTCTCAATCTCTTATCTCTTTAAAGTCGTCAGCAAGATTTTATAGGGTTCACCTGAAAAGATAAAGAAACCAATCATAACCAAATTCATGGTCACAAACCAACTTAGTAGCTTATACCAGTTTTTGTTTTTATTTTTCTTATAAAAATTGCTTTTCTTTTGATACACTTCAAATCCAGCCATCAAGACACCATGATAAAAACCATAGACAATGTAACTAACACTAAGACCATGCCAAAAACCCATGACCAACATATTGACCATATAGGCATAGGTTGCATTGTGTAGTCTATTTTTAAACCATTTTTTCCTGATAACCTGCATCAATACTCTTGAAAATACAAAATCTCTCAACCAGGTCGACAAGGTGATATGCCATCTAGTCCAGAAATCTTTGATATCGACACTCAAGAAAGGTTTGTTAAAGTTCATCGGTGTCTGAATACCTAGAATATTACTACTTCCAACGGCCATTAGACTATAGCCTGCAAAGTCAAAGAACAGATACAAGGTATAGAGGTACATATACTTGATTGAGTAAACGACTGTGCCAGTATTATTTAGAGCGAGTAACATCTGATAAACATAGGTTGATAAAACAATCTTGTAAAGGAGTCCTAGAACGATACGATACACACCGTCCCCTGCTAATTCTAGATACTCTTTTCGGGGCATGACCTCGTTTATCTCTTTTAAAAATCTCCTACTCCGATCAATTGGACCAGCACTAACTGTTGGGAAAAAGAGCAAAAACTGTAGATAATCTTTTACACTGATTTTTTCTTTGATTAAGCCATCCGATATCTCTAGCATGATCTGAATGGTCTTAAAGGACATGTAAGAAATTCCAATAAAGGCCAACAAATGCAGAGAAGTCAGAGCAAAGACTTTATTGATCACCAAAGGAAGGATGGAAAGGAAAACCAGTGGTTTCAGCCACTTTGCCTCTATCCGCTGTGCTAGAAAAACCAGAAAATACTGGTAAACGATAAAGGCGAGCAAATAGACAATCATCGCTCGACTCTTACCATAGATAGCTCCTGCAAATAAGAGGGAGAGGGCCAAAATATAGTAGTCCTTACGTTTTTCAAAAAAGTTTACCACAAAACCAATCAGTAAAACTACAAACAAGAGAAGGAAAAACTCATTCCCCTCGAAATAATTCATACCAGCCAAACTCCTTTACATTATCATCCCTTCTACAGCAAAGTTTCTGACTTGCTAATTGGGGACCTTTATTTATTATAGCATATTTCTAAAAAGAAGCTTTATCCTTCTTGCATTTCGGTTAGAAAACAAAAAGGAGTCCCGTTGAACTCCTTCCATTATTTATGACTTAATTTCTTGGTCAAGAAATCTCCCAAGAACTGGATTGTAAAGATAATCAAGATGATAATAATGGTCGCCAAGATAGTCACATCGTGATTGTAACGATTAAATCCATAGGCAATGGCTACGTTACCAATACCACCAGCTCCAACCGCACCGGCCATAGCTGTTTCCCCAACAAGGGAAATCAAGGTCACAGTCGTCACACGAATCAAATCTGGAAGACCTTCTGATAGGTAAACACCCACGATGTCCCAGAAGGTCGCTCCGCTCGCTTGAGCCGCCTCAATGACACCACTATCTAACTCAGCCAAGACAACCTGCACCTGACGGGCAAAGAAGGCAAAGACCGCAAAAGAAAGTGGGACAAGGGCTGCATTTGGCCCGATACTTGTTTTGACAATCAAGTGAGACAGTGGCGACATGATTGCCAAGAGGATGATAAATGGTACCGCACGGAAAATAGAGGTAATCTTGTCTAAAATCCAGAAGATAACCTTATTTTCCAAGACACCGCCTGGCGCTGTCAAGACGAGGAAGAGACCTGCCACCAGCCCCAAGAACCCTCCGATGATGAAGGAAAGAACTGTCATATAAAGAGTTAGGTAGATGGCTGTTCCCCAGCCTGCCTGACCAGCCCAGCCCATCTTATAGACATTTGGTAGATAAGTTTGAATCAACTCTGTCATTTTACTGTCCTCCCTTCAATACTTTTAACTGGACGCCAGCCTGACGGATGGCATCTTGGGCACCTGCTAGTGCTGTTTTTTCACCTGACAAGACCACCACCAATTCTCCGACAGGAGTGCCATCGAGAATTTCGATATTTCCATAGAGGATATTGGCCGTTACTTGGTAATGTTTGTACAATTCATTCAAAAGTGGTTCATCTGTCGAAGCCCCTGCATACTTGAGCTGCACTAAGATACTGTTCTCAGATAAATGTTCTACGATTTCTTGCTTCTCAATCTTGACCATGGCTTCATCAATACCTGTAGCTGTTGAGATAAAGTCCTGTGTCAAAGGTTGTTTAGGGTCTGAGAAGATTTCAAGGACACTGCCTTCTTCAATCAAACGGCCATCCTGCATGACCGCCACACGGTTGGCAATGTCTTTGACAATCTGCATTTCATGCGTAATCAAGACAACCGTCAAACCTAATTTCTGGTTCAAATCTTGCAACAAGGCCAAAATCTGCTTAGTTGTCTTAGGGTCGAGGGCAGACGTTGACTCGTCTGAAATCAAAATTTTCGGATCATTTGCCAAGGCACGCGCAATGGCTACACGCTGTTTTTGCCCTCCTGATAGTTGTGAAGGGTAGTTTTCAGCACGATCCGCCAAGCCAACCAAGTCCAACAACTTAGCTACTTTTGCTTTCTTTTCTTCCTTGCTGAGTCCAGAATGTTTGAGGGCAAAGGCCACATTTTCCTCTGCTGTCTTTTGACTCATTAGGTTGAAATGCTGGAAAATCATCCCGATATCTTGACGTTTGCGACGCAACTGCTCTGCCGTCAAGGTTACCTTGCCATCAAAAATGACGTCGTTATCAATGGTAATTTTCCCAGCAGATGGTTTTTGCAAGAGGTTAATCACCCGTACAAGGGTTGATTTCCCTGCTCCAGAATATCCAACGATTCCGTAGATATCCCCTTCTTGGATGTGAATAGTCACATCCTTGACCGCTGTGATGGTTCTTTTCTTTTGGTGAAAAGTCACATCGATCTGATCTAACTTGATAATATCTCTACTCATAGCTTCTAATCAGCTCCTCTACTAATTCAATATGGGTGTAGTAATCGGCGATTCGCACGTTTTCATCTCCACCATGGTCTCGGCTATTGGCATTTCCTAGACCGAAGGCCACCATTGGTACCTCTAGGGCATCAAAGACCGTATGCATAGGCCCTGTCCCCGCTGTGGTCGGCAAGACTGAAACGCCCTGTGGATAGAATTTCTTGGCCAACTCGATCACATTGAGAATGGCTGGTGCGCTCATATCGCTTCGATAGCTCATCTCTCCCAAGGTATAGTATAATTCTACCTTATCAAAGCCATTTTTGTCTAGCTGTTTCCGAATTTTTTCCAGAACATCATGCGGTTCTAGGCCAGGAACCAAACGAACTTCTAACTTGGCACTGGCTTCTGCTGGCAAAATCGTTTTAACCCCTTGCCCTTGATAACCTGACTGAATCCCTTCGATATTAAGGGCTGGCTCGAAAAAGAAACGTTTTAGAAAGGCTGCACGATCCTCTTGTAAGAGAGGCAATTCCAAACCATAAATGCGACTGATTTCCTCAGGATTGCGTTGGGCGTAGGCATCTACCAAGGCTAGTTCTCGTTCATTTGGCTCTTGAACATCCTCATACAAGCCTTCTACCAAGATACGTCCATCAGCAGCTCGCAGGCTACTTAAGGCCTGGATAAGGTACCACGACGCCGACTCCACGACACCACCATAACTCGAGTGGATATCCACATCAGCACTTTTTACCTTGGCATCAAAGGTCACAATTCCCTTGTTTCCACCAGAAATTTCTAACTGCTCCAAGGCATTTTTGGTCCCTTGTTCCCAAACTAACAAATCTGCCCCACGGAGTTTGTCCGCGTGTTTCTCTAAATACTTATCTAGATCCATGGAAGCAGATTCCTCTGCCCCTTCCATGATAAAGCTGATATTGATAGGCAGGTCATCATGGTGCTGCATATACTTTCTCAGAGCACTCAAACGAGCCGTGATGTGGCCCTTGTCATCATCAACCCCACGTCCATACATAAAGCCATTTCGCACAGAAAGGGTAAAAGGATTCTCTGTCCACACCTGGTCGCCATCCGCTGGCACGGTGTCATAGTGATTATAGAAGATCAAGGTCTTGGCATCCGGACGCGAACTCTTGAAATGCGCCATGACAAAGGGAGCCGTATAGCTCTCATCAATCTCCACTTCAGCCCCTACACGCTTGAAAATCTCACCCAGATAGTTTGCGACCTCCTTGAGTCCAACCTGCTGGGCAAAGACTGATTTCTTGGAAATCAAGGTGCGCAAGACTTCAAAATAATGTTGGGCCACATGATCCTTCTCAAATTTTTCAATCTGCTCTTGTTCGCTAGGAAAAACCATTTTCTCTCTCTTTCTACTACGTACTTGTGTCCTTAGAACGACCACAAGTGCCTCTTTAAAATCAACTCTCTATACAAAAGCAAGAGGTGGAAACTCTCTCCCACCTCCCTGTGTCTTATTACCAAACTGGTTGGTCCAAACCGTCTGATGTTTCTTCGATAACTTTTTTCACTTCATCAGTGTGGTAAGCTGCGATAATTTTCTTGATGGCATCAGCCTTAGGTGATGATTCCCAATCTTTTTTCGCAACAATGATGTTGTACCATTGTTTTGAGTTTTCATCAGCTTGTTCTTTGAAGAGTGCTTTCTTGTAGTCCAATTTTGCTTCTGTAACGAAGGTATTGTTTACAACGGCAGCATCAACTGATGACAATGAACGAGCTGTTTGGCTAGCGTCCAATTCAGTAATCTTCAAGTTCTTTGGATTTTCTGTGATGTTAGCAACTGTTGCAAGGGCAGTTCCAGAAACATCCAATTTGATCAAACCAGCTGATTGAAGCAAGTAAAGCGCACGGCTTTCGTTTGTTGCATCGTTTGGTACGGCGATTTCACCGTTATCTGGGATTTCTTCCACTTTGGTGTACTTGTTTTCTTCCCCATTTTTACCTGAGTAAAGGCGGATTGGTGAGATATAGGTATCTGCAATCGCTACAAGGTCTTTCCCGTTTTCTTTGTTCCAGTTATTCAAGAAGTTGTAGTGTTGGAAGGCGTTCAAGTCTACTTCGCCATCAGCAGTTGCCTTGTTTGGTTGAGAGTAGTCAGTGAACTCTGTGAATTCCAATTTAATTCCATCTTTTTCAACCAATTCTTGGATTTTATCCCAACGCGCTTCTTCAGAACCGCTACGGTTAACTGTTGCAATTTTGACAACTGTTTCGTTGTCTGCTTTCTTTTCTGAATTTCCGCAAGCTGCAAGAGCCAAACCTGCGACTGTAGCAAGAGCTGCTACACCGAGCCATTTTTTAATTTTCATGATTCTATCTCCTTTAAAAATAATACCGTAATAGTATCTCATACTTTATTTGATTTAGCAAATTGTTATTAGATAGGCAGACATATAGTTTGAAACTATATACCTAAAAATTGAGAAATCATCCGCCTTTCTCAGACTGGATGATTTCATACGACTATTTAATATCAGCTTCTGCTGGGAGATACGTGTCTCCGAAGAACTGTTTAGACAATTTTTCAAGAGTTCCGTCTTTGTAGAGTTCTTGGATACGTTTGTCTACAAATGATTTCAACTCATCTTGACCTTTTGCAAGAAGTGGGTAAACGTAAGGTTGTTGGTCGCTTGGAAGTTCAATGACTTTCAAGTTGTCCAAACCTTGGTTCTTGATAACTGTTTCAACACCGATCTTATCAAAGATCTTGTAGTCAAACTGACCATCGCTCAAACGAGACATGATTTGTTGGAAATCAGCCTTGGTGTAGTTAAGAACAGTTGGATTGTCTGCGTGTTGTTTGTTATAATCTTCTAGCTGTTTAGCTGATGTTGTCCCTTGAACGACCTCAGTAGACTTGCCTCCGATATCATCAAGTGACTTGATGCTGTCGTCGTCTTTCTTCACAACGAGAACGTTAGGGTTTTTAGCAGTTGGAGCTGCATAAAGGTACTTTTCAGCACGTTCTTTGGTATAGCTGATATTGTTCACAGCCATTTGATAACGGTCGCTATCAAGACCTGCAAAGACACCTGACCACTCTGTCTTTTCAAACTTGACAACGTATTTGTCAGAGTCTTTAAAGATAGCACGGACTACTTCAATCTCATAACCAGTCAACTCGCCATTTTCTTCGTAGTTGAATGGTTTTGGTGAAGCATTGGTTGCAACGATGATTTCTTTCTTACCAGATGCTGCTTCGCTAGTTGCAGTATCTTTCTTATCTCCGCCTGAACAAGCTGCTAGTACACCTGCGGCAACAAGTCCTAGAGCAGCAAGAGATGAATATTTGACGATTTTTTTCATGTCATTTCCTCCAAAATAGAATACTTTACTATCTTAACAGAAAATATTTTTTTTCGCCATTATATGATACCTATCTCGGTGATAGGTTTTTTTTATGGCTGACTAAAAGACCAGGCGCAAGACTGCAATCAAGACTACTCCAAAAAGAACCGTCCCCACTAGATTGCGGTAGCGAAAGGCTACCCAAGCCGTTGGAAAGACTGCTAAAAAGTCCAGCCATTTGATTTGAGGAAGGCTGCCAACCTTGCCAGTCACTACGCTTGAAAGGATCAAGGCAAAGATAATGGAAACAGGCAAGAACTTCAAAAAACGCTCAACGATAGCTGGCAATCCCTTGTACTTAACCAAGATGAAGGGAATCATACGGGGAACCCAAGTCACTAGGCCTGAAAAGATAACGGCTAACAAAAGATATTTACTGACCATCTAAGACCACCCCCATAGTACAACCTAGCAAGGTCGCAAACAGAACAGCTAGCGACTGAGACACTACTGTCAAGAGCAAAAAGAAAGACACCGCAACAACGGCTAGGATCCGCAGCAGATTCCGTACAGGAACCCGTCTTTGCATAATCTGAAATTGCGAAGTAAAAATCCCGATAAACATCCCAACAAGGGCAAAGTCTAAGCCAAAGACTTCAGGATTTGGAAGAAGGCCACCTAAAGCTGTCCCCGCCACTGTCCCAATAAACCAGGCTACATAACTATTGAGATTGTTCCCGTGCATCCACATAGGATGGACTTTGTCTGTATGGGCTAATTCGCCCATCAAAACTCCATAGGTCTCATCAGTCAAGAGGCTAGACATACCGATGTTTTGCCAGAGACTAGTATGACGGAAATAGGTCGATGCATGCAAGCTCAGCAAAAAGAGTCGCAAGTTGATCAAAAAAACTGTCATAGCAATGGCTGCCACAGGCGCTTGTACCGCAATCAGTGCCAACATGGCAAACTGGGCACTCCCAGCATAAACAAAGAGGCTCATCAAGCCCATCTCAACAGGTGTCACATAAGGCGCACCAATAATCCCACAGGCTAGACCAATGCTGACATAGCCAAGAGCAGTCGGCATGGCCGCCTGAACACCTTCCCAAAATCCTTTTTCTTTCATCCTTCTCCTCATATTCTCTCCAATTGCGGCTGTTCGTCATCACAGCCACAGCACGGACTATTATAACATATTCAAAGAAGAGAAAAAAGTTTCGGATTCGAAACCTATTGCCAGAAAAAGTGCTGAAGAGGAAGCATCATGGATACATGAGAAATTGATCCACTCGGATAGTATACTTATCGGTTTCTGTGTCTGTAGCATATTTATTTTCTGTTGGATAGACATCCACCCAGAGTTCCCACTGTTGTCCCTTCAACTTGACCTTGTAGCGATAACCGTCATCATAGAGGCCTACTGTATCAGTTGTCATGGACTGGTAATCTGGGAGTTCTTCCAGTTCTTTTTTTACAGTCTGGGATAGATTGTTAAGCACTACTTTCTGCTCCACCTTTGAAGTTACAGGAATATGAACTGTCGCTTCTTCCAAACGATGCGATTTTGAAAATGTAAAGGTCGCTCGGCCTGGATAGCCTTTCAAAGTAATCTGCTCATAGTGATAGAAAAGGCGACCTGTTTTATAGAAATATGGGTCTTCTGCACGCCAAGTGTCGCGATAGGCCATTTCCTCCTCTTCCACGACTTTGTCAGCTGCGACAAATGTATTTTCAAAAGATTCTACAGACATATAAAACGAAAGCGATTTAAACATGACTAACTGCGTACTAGGAAATTCCAAATTTTTAAAATTTTGGTAAGATTTTATAAATAAGATTATCACTCCAAGAGCAAGCAAACCACTGATTATTTTTGTAAATTTCATATTTCTACTATACTAAAAAACTCTATGATTGACAAACTTTGATAGAGTCGGATTCCGTGGTTAGATTCTAAAATTACTTTTTCATTTAAGGTAACAAGGAATTGAGCAAGGACTATTATTAGATATTGGAGATAAGAAAAAGACTGGAGCGCCAGCCTTATCGTATGAACAAAAGTTAAATCAAAGTTCCCTACTAAATGCTCTCACGAATATTCAAGAGCATGACAAATGCGGTTAGGAGTAATAGCAATAGAATAAAGCTGACCGCTAGGGTCCCAAAACTTGTAGCAATCGTTACGAAAACGATTGTGAATAGACTTGGTAAAACAACCGTAATAGCACCAATAGAGGATTGAACCGCTCCCATTGACTCCTCAGGTATTTGTTTAAAGACGAGTTCTTGCAGTCTAGGAGAGAGTAACCCTGCGATGAAGGCATCCAAGGAGCTGAAAAGCAGAATCAAACCAAAATGAACTGTGGCAAATCCTACTAGAAGGAGTAACTGGATGACGACCGAAGCGTATAGAGCTGTTTTTATAGAAACCGTATTTTTCAGATAGCCACTCACAAGACTTCCAACAATAAGTGCTAACAATTCTAGTGTTGATAACAAAGCGAGTGATTGACCGGTTTGTAAATTCAAAAACGGTTGGATTCTTAAAAAAAGAGTCGAAATAGGAACAGTGACATTGATCACAGCTTGGCTGATGGAGACGATAAATAAAATGAAAATCACTCTATCCATATTCCAGATCAATTTCGATGATTGGAACAAATGCTGGCAAAACGATTTTATAGAAAGACCTTCTTGATAGCTAATTGTTTTTTCAACTTTCAAAAGATCATTTTTTATAAAGAGAATACCTACAAATGCTATCAGAAACGTCAGAGCGTTTAGCAAGGAAATAAACTGAATGGAAAGAATTCCTAGTAAAACCCCTCCTAGAATATTACTGATTGTCCGAACTAAACTAACTGTTGATTGTTTAAAGCCAATAGCTTCTGTCAGATGTTCTTTCCCAATGATTCTTATAAAAATAGGAGTTAGCATGGCTCCTGAAAAGTAACTCAATGTATCCGACAAGAGATTCATTAAACAAATAAAGAATACGAGCCATAAGGAAAAGGACTGCCCTGAAAGCGAAAGTGCAACTATAGAATAAAGTACAAATTTGACAAAACTAATAAGCGTATACTTTAGAACACGATGGTGTTGAAAGTCAGCCAAAACTCCCATAAAGATTTGCAGAACTTGAGGAACAGTCTCTGAAATCGTAATGAGTAAAATCGCCAAGGGGGCAAACGAAGCGTCTGCCACATAATTCAAAAAAGCAAGATAAAAAATCGTATCCCCAACCGTTGAAATCCACTGGTTGATGGTTAACTGCCTAAAATCTCTATTTTGAATAAATACTTTCATCGCAACTCCTTTTTGAATTCAAATGGGAACTTTTCCCCAAGAATAGACCGATATTGCTGAGCACCTAAAATTACAGCAACGGTAAAATTTGACCAATGCCATTGTAGACTATGTGCAGTCCAATAGGCCAATAAATGGACTTGGTTACTCTAAATAAGACTGCAAATATGAGACCGCCACCCATATATGAGAAAAAGTCTGTCAAAACCCAACCATGATTACTAATGTGCAAGATTCCAAACAAAGCAGCAGATCCAAGCACATCCAGTCTCCATTTCTTCCCTTTTTCCAGAGCGGTCATCACCAATCCACGATAAATTATCTCTTCAAAAATGGGACCTGCAATTACAGGATAGAAAAAATACATCAAAAATGTTGTAGCCCCTGTAAAAGTCGGAATGGCGAGTTGATAAGCAATTTCATTTTTGGTAGGGGGGAAAATAAAAAAGGTTACAAAATTCCAAATAACAAAAGCTAGGAGGGCTAGGAAGGAATAAAAAAGATAGGATCCCTTAAATTTTCTACTGTTGATTTTCTGCCATTTTCCTGACCAAACCATAACAATAATAGCAAGCAGAACCACTAGAAAATTCAACA
Source organism: Streptococcus sp. HMSC076C08 (assembly GCF_001810825.1). GTDB lineage: Bacteria > Bacillota > Bacilli > Lactobacillales > Streptococcaceae > Streptococcus. The sequence goes on from NZ_KV802736.1 coordinate 158,285, forward strand.
ACATATCTGACAAATAATAGGCAAAATCAGATAGACCAGCAGCAAGGTCGCTGTGTAAGAGCAGACGAATCAAGAACTGGTCAGCAACGACAAGTAGCATAGCTACAAACAAGTAGTAGCGTGAGATTATCTTTTTCATTCTATTTTCTCCTATACTATGAAATAAAGACAGTATAACACGAAAAATGTCCCAGTTTAGAAAATCGCATATTTGACATTTTTTCTTATAGAAATTTCATTTTTGCGATTGTTTGTTAATCGATAAGGTCTTTGTATTGCTGTAAGCGTAGTTCAAAAAGAGCTGTTAATTGTGGATTTTCTAATACTTGTAGAGATTGGATAAAATCTTCAATCTCTTTTTGATTACTTCCCTTGGTTTGAAGGAAAATGCTCATCTTCTTTAAAAACTGCCACAATAATTTCTCAAAAACATCGTATGGACGGAGCATGCTCTCCAACTCGGCTTCAAAGATTGGGATATAGGAAAAAAGTTTACGTTCCATGAGCTCTGAGATAATATTTAACAGCCCTTGTTTCATATACAGTCTATTGTGTGCCAATTCTTTAAATTCCTTTGATTTTTCAAGTAAAGAGGTTGATAAAAAGATTAGGTCCTGATTACTCAAGAAGGGCATGGTATTGCAAAAAATATAGAGTTCAAACCAGGTCCAAGACTCGATAGCATAGAGATAAGTGGTCAAAAACTCACGTTCCTCCTCTTCGAGTAGATAGCTTTTATCCAAGGAATGGATAGCATTTTTAATCACGACAGCATTCAAACGACGATAAGTCTGCGCCATCTGTTCCTGTTCGACTTCCTTCAACAATTGCTCTAAACCTGCTATATCCTGATGGGCAAAACGATCCACAACCTTTCGACCAAATCGCATGTGCGGAGATTCTTGATAATTATTGAGCTTGTGCCCAAACTCATCAAAGGTCACATTTATCCCTTGGATGGCTAGAATCAACTTATCCGCAGACAGCATAGACTGTCCCAGTTCAAACTTGGATAGCTGGGATGCTGTCAGTCCATCACAAGCAACATCTGACTGCTTGAGTTTTCTCGCCAGGCGCAATTCTTTGTAAAATTCTCCTAATTCTTGTTTTTCAATCATGGCCAAACTCCCTTATCAAGTCTCTTTACTATTCTATTCGTAAAAACTTTTACTTTTTTAACATATTATAAAATATTTTAGCAAAAAAGCCAGCCTAAAGCTGACTCTCTACTCCATAGTATCAAAGGCAAGGCTTGGTTTGGCGTTGAGGTCCAAGTCTGCAAAGTTTTCTTTGTTCCACTCGCTGACACTGGCATAGGCAATCATACCTGCATTGTCTCCACAGAGACGCAAGGGTGGAATGATGACCTTGACATCTTTGATTTCGTCTGCCAAGCGTTCTCTAAGACCTTTATTAGCTGCTACACCACCTGCCACAACTAGGGTTTTAACAGGGTATTTTTCTAAAGCCTTCTTGGTTTTTGCCATGAGAATGTCCATAACAGCTGCTTGGAAGGAAGCACACAAATCCTTTGTAGACAAGCTTTCTCCCTTTTGCTCAGCATTGTGGTGAAGATTGATAAAGGCAGACTTCAAACCCGAGAATGAAAACTCCAGATTGTCTTTCTTGATCATGGCACGAGGGAAGTCATAAACATCCTGACCTTGATGGGCTAGCTCGTCAATTTCGCGACCGGCTGGATAAGTCAAGCCCATGACGCGGCCGACCTTGTCATAAGCCTCCCCAACTGCATCGTCTCGTGTCTCCCCAACAATCTTGTAATCCCCAGCCTCTGACACATAGACCAACTCGGTGTGTCCTCCGCTGACCAAGAGTGCCAACAAAGGAAACTCCAAAGGCTCCACACTCTGAGCCGCCATGAGGTGGCCAGCCATGTGGTTGACGGGGATAAGTGGCAGACCATGCGCCCAAGCAAAGGCCTTGGCAGCTGACAAACCAACTAGTAGAGCTCCAACCAATCCAGGTCCGTAGGTAACGGCAACGGCTGTCACGTCCTCTTCGGTAATCCCTGCTTCTGCTAGCGCCTCCTCGATGCAGGCTGTAATGACCTCGACATGGTGACGACTAGCCACTTCTGGTACTACGCCACCAAAACGTTTGTGGCTCTCGATTTGACTAGCAATGACATTGGACAAGAGCTGGTCGTCATTTTTTAAGACAGCAACACTGGTCTCATCACAGGATGTTTCAAATGCTAAAATATATCTATCCTTCATCTACTTCTCTCTTCATGATAATGGCATCCTCAACTGGATCGTGGTAGTAGGCCTTTCGCTCAGCGATGACCGCCATCTTTTCTTTCTTGTAAAATGCTTGCGCTCGGTGATTAGATTTTCTGACTTCGAGGAAAATCTCCTTATCCGCTGGCAATTGAGCAAACAAGGCTGACGCAATTCCCTGACCCTGATAGGCTTTTTTGACAGCGATTTGCAAGACTTCTGCCTCAAAGAGATTCTCCTGCACAGCTATAAAGCCAATCACTTCTGCCCCATCATAAGCTAGAGCGTACCAAGTCTGGTCTTGGGACAGGTCTGCTTGGATTTGTTCCAGTGTCCAAGGACTGACTGGGTAAACAGCTTCCATGACAGCGTAAATGACTTGATCCAAGTCAGGCTGCTGTTGGATTCGTTTGATCTTTATCATAGGCGTTTAATGTAGGACTCGCCAGACTCGGTGTGGTTCTTGAGCCAGTTTTCCTCAGCTTCTACACGCTTGAGATAGTTTGGTACAAAGTCGTGCAAGGAGTCTGCTTCCTTATCCCAAGCCCAAAGAGCAAGATTCGCTGCATTAGGTAAACTTTCTTGGTAGCTAGCTTGTGGTAGCTGTTCTTGGATCTGCTCCACAAAGGGGCCAACTTCTCCGACAAAGGTCACCTGTTCAGCATCCGTGACTTTTTCTAGCACTTCCGCAAAGAACAGATGTGCTTCTGGCATGACAGGTTTGGCATTTTCATAAAATCCTGCATAAACATTGTTGCGACGCGCATCCATCAAGGGAACAAGTAAGCCTTCTTGTTGGCGTGGCACCAGAGCCAAGAGGCTAGACATGCCAACTAACTCAATGTTCAGGGTATGAGCCAGTGTCTTGGCAGTTGCTACCGCAATTCGTAAGCCAGTATAACTACCTGGTCCTTCAGCTACCACGATTCGATCCAAATCCTTGGGTGTCCAATCCAAACTTGCCATCAAAAAATCGATGGCTGGCATGAGGGTAATACTGTGATTCTTCTTAATATTAATCGTCGTCTCGGCAAGAACCTGCTTGTCCTCTAAAATAGCGAGAGAAAGAGCCTTGCTGGACGTATCAAAAGCTAATACTTTCATAACACATTCCTATCTTTTTGTCTGTTTACTATTATACTACAAAAGCCAGCGCATGGGAATTTTCTTTATTTTGAAACAAAAGGGCCTGCCACTTAGACAGACAATTCTGCAAAAAAATTAAAAAAAGTTGTAGTTTTTTTTGAATGGAAAAGTGAACAAGGAAATTGAAAGGTTCTTCGTAAGAAATGTAAATAAGTCATATATGCTTTAACTCGATTTTCGATGTTAGAAATCATCGTCATAACAATAAAGATAGCACCTAAAAATAAAAAAAGTCCATCCCATCTATCAAGACGAGGTGGATTTTCTGTATATCTAGAGGAATAATTGACTTTAGGCATTTAAACCAAAGTAGAAAACGAGCCAGACAACATAGGTTACAAGGAGGAGAAAAATTGAATAGAGAGTCACAAAAGCAAGCTTCCAAAGGAATTTTGTTTTGCGGTGTTCCAGATGCACAAACAGGGCATTCCCCCCATAGACACAAGCTACAAAGACTACAAACATCAAGAGGCGAACCCCTACTGCAAATTCAAACAAACTAAACATTCTTAATCCTCCTTTTGGTATTCCTATTTTTATATAAACTGTTGACAATGTTGGTCTATCAATGTTAAAATGTAATTCAACATTGGTAGGAAAATCAGGTTGAGTCGCTGACTCTTCGGGTTGCAGTGCTATCCCTGAAACTTTGGTTTCTAAAGAACTGAAATTGCGATTGAACAATTCGCCCCCAGTGTTAGATGGCTCTTGACTTCGGTCAGGAGCTTTTTGATGCTTTTAAAGTTGATTCCCTCAGTGAGTTATAGTAAAGTATAAATATCGAGAGGATAACATAGGGCGACTGGTGACAGAGCGTTCAAAGGTACCAACTTCTGGTACGGGTGTGGGACTGCCCTCAGCTTTGAGCTGTAAAGACCCCTGACTACCATTGGTCCTCTCTTTTTGCTTACTCTTAAATTAAGTGCTTGTCTTTACCTTTTAGTAAGCGCTCCACTCCATGCTATGTCTACATCGTTATACTTATAGATTGACTTCTTAGCCTCATAGATGATAGAATTAAGTAAAGGCTGAGATCGAGTTTGATTTGGTGACAAGTCATTCAAAGGTTGCGATGCATTCGCTTCAGGTAGAGGTGCTGCCATCTGGACTGCTCCAGGAAAATCCCCGAGTTTTGTCTCAGCCTTTTTATTTGCTCTTGAGATTTCTCAAGAGCTTTTTCTTTTTTCAAAGATATCATTCTGCCCCAACCATCTACACCAACGATTAATGAAACTAGAACTGTATTCTTCCTCAAACCTACTATCTCCATAGATTCCCCCTTTAATTATAACACCTAAGCGCTCTCCGACCAAATCCTACCTGTCTTTTTGCTCCTCCTTCCCCTCCCGACTTTCTCCATTTCCGTCTTTTACTAATTTTTCATTTTGTGGTATAATTGAAATAATTGTAACGAATCAAGGTCAATCTAGACACAAAATGGAATGAAATCAAGCAAATCTCTGCTAAAAGTTTGGAATAAGCTGACCTGTAAATAGAAAGGAACTATATGATTTACAAAGTTTTTTATCAAGAAACAAAAGAACGTAGCCCACGTCGTGAAACAACACGCTCACTTTACCTAGACATCGATGCCAGCTCAGAACTTGAGGGCCGTATCGCTGCTCGCCAACTTGTCGAAGAAAATCGCCCAGAGTACAATATCGAATTTATCGAACTCTTGTCTGACAAATTGCTAGATTACGAAAAAGAAACTGGCGCTTTCGAGATTACGGAGTTCTAATATGGCCTACACTCTTAAACCTGAAGAAGTCGGCGTTTTTGCCATCGGTGGTCTGGGAGAAATCGGGAAAAACACATACGGAATTGAATACCAAGATGAGATTATCATCGTTGATGCTGGGATTAAATTTCCAGAAGATGACTTGCTGGGTATCGACTACGTTATCCCCGACTACTCTTACATCGTAGACAATATCGACCGCGTCAAGGCTGTTTTGATTACCCACGGACACGAGGACCACATCGGTGGGATTCCATTCCTGCTCAAGCAAGCAAATGTCCCTATCTATGCTGGACCACTTGCCTTGGCTTTGATCCGTGGAAAACTCGAAGAACACGGCCTCTTGCGCAACGCCAAACTTTACGAAATCAATCACAACACTGAGTTGACCTTTAAAAATCTCAAGGCAACTTTCTTTAGAACCACTCACTCCATTCCAGAGCCTTTGGGAATTGTCATTCATACTCCTCAAGGAAAAATCGTCTGTACGGGTGACTTCAAGTTCGACTTTACACCAGTTGGAGAACCTGCAGACTTGCACCGAATGGCAGCCCTTGGTGAAGAGGGTGTGCTCTGCCTCCTCTCTGACTCGACAAATGCAGAAGTGCCAACCTTTACCAACTCTGAAAAAGTCGTTGGTCAGTCCATCATGAAGATTATCCAAGGCATTGAAGGACGCATCATCTTTGCATCCTTTGCCTCAAATATCTTCCGTCTCCAGCAGGCAACGGATGCCGCTGTTAAGACTGGACGCAAGATTGCTGTCTTTGGTCGTTCTATGGAAAAGGCCATTGTCAACGGTATCGAGCTTGGCTACATCAAAGCTCCTAAGGGAACCTTTATCGAGCCAAATGAAATCAAAGACTACCCTGCAGGCGAGGTTCTGATCCTCTGTACAGGTAGTCAAGGCGAGCCGATGGCAGCCCTCTCTCGTATCGCTAACGGAACCCACCGTCAAGTGCAACTCCAACCCGGCGATACCGTTATCTTCTCTTCTAGCCCAATCCCTGGAAATACTACTAGCGTCAACAAGTTGATTAACATCATTTCTGAAGCTGGTGTCGAAGTCATCCACGGTAAGATTAACAATATCCACACCTCTGGACACGGTGGTCAGCAAGAGCAAAAACTCATGCTCCGTTTGATCAAGCCCAAATACTTCATGCCTGTCCACGGTGAATACCGCATGCAGAAAGTCCATGCTGGACTAGCGGTGGATACGGGTGTCGAGAAGGACAATATCTTTATCATGAGCAATGGTGATGTGCTTGCCCTTACTGCTAACTCTGCTCGTATTGCAGGCCATTTCAACGCCCAAGACATCTATGTCGATGGAAATCGTATCGGCGAAATCGGTGCAGCCGTCCTCAAAGACCGTCGTGATCTATCTGAAGACGGTGTCGTTCTAGCAGTCGCAACTGTTGACTTCAAATCGCAGATGATTCTGTCTGGCCCAGACATCCTCAGCCGAGGCTTTGTCTACATGAGAGAGTCTGGCGACTTGATTCGCCAAAGCCAGCGCATCCTCTTCAATGCTATTCGTATCGCACTGAAAAACAAGGACGCCAGCGTCCAATCTGTCAATGGCGCCATTGTCAACGCCATTCGCCCCTTCCTCTATGAAAATACAGAACGTGAACCGATTATCATCCCGATGATTCTCACACCAGATGAAGAATAAATTATAAAACAGCCCCATCTTCGGAGCTGTTTTTCTCTATGCCTTCTTTTCTTGAGTTTTAGAAATACTACGATTTTTACCTTCCAGATACACCATCAAAATAGAAATATCTGCTGGATTTACTCCCGAAATACGGCTGGCTTGGCCGATGGTTTCTGGATTGATGAGTTTGAACTTCTGACGAGCTTCTGTCGCGATAGAATCAATATCATCCCAATCAATATTGGCTGGAATGCGTTTTTCTTCCATGCGTTTCATCTTGGCAACCTGGTCCATAGCTTTGGAAATATATCCTTCGTACTTGATTTCTGTTTCAATTAATTCGATAATCTTGTCATCCAAATCCTCAGCAGCTGGCCCGATGAAGGCCACTACATCTTGGTAAGAAACTTCTGGTCGACGGAGAAATTCTTTGGCTGTCACTGCATCTGTCAACGGCTTGAAGCCCATCTCCTCAACCTTGGCATTGGTTTCTTTGACCGGCTTTAGTTTGATACTGTCTAGACGCTTCATCTCATTGTCAAATTGATTTTTCTTGATTTCAAAGCGAGCCCAACGTTCATCATCCACAAGGCCAATCTCGCGTCCCATCTCAGTCAAACGCATATCGGCATTGTCATGACGGAGGATGAGACGGTATTCAGCACGGCTGGTCAAGAGACGATAGGGTTCAATAGTTCCCTTGGTCACCAAGTCATCAATCATGACCCCAATATAACCGTCGCTGCGCTTCAAAATCAACTCAGGTTTGCCTTGGATTTTCAGAGCCGCATTGATACCAGCGATAATCCCTTGACCAGCAGCTTCTTCGTAACCTGACGTTCCATTTGTCTGACCAGCTGTGAAAAGTCCTGAGATTTTCTTGGTTTCAAGTGTCGCACGCAACTGGTGAGGCAAGACCATGTCGTACTCAATGGCATAACCAGTTCGCATCATTTCAGCATTTTCCAAACCTTTGATGGAATGAACCAGCTCGCGCTGTACATCCTCAGGCAGACTGGTTGAAAGGCCTTGAACATAAACTTCCTCTGTATTGCGCCCTTCTGGCTCAAGGAAAAGTTGGTGGCGTTCCTTGTCCGCAAAGCGCACAATCTTGTCCTCAATCGACGGACAGTAACGAGGCCCCACTCCCTTAACTACACCTGTAAACATAGGCGCACGATGGAGGTTGTTTTGGATAATCTCATGACTGGTGCCGTTGGTATAGGTCAACCAACATGGCACCTGGTCCTTGACATAATCCTCATCACGTGAAGTGTAGGAGAAGTGATTTGGCGCTTCGTCTCCTGGCTGAATCTCTGTCACATCGTAGTTGATAGAAGAAGCCTTAACACGTGGAGGTGTCCCCGTCTTGAAACGACCGATTTCGAGTCCTAATTCCTTGAGATTATCAGCTAGGTTAATCGAAGCCAGACTGTGGTTAGGACCTGACGAGTACTTGAGGTCTCCGATGATGATTTCCCCACGGAGGGCTGTTCCTGTGGTTACAATAACCGCTTTTGCTCCATACTCTTGATGGGTCGCTGTACGAACACCGACAACCTTGCCATCTTCCACCAAAATCTCATCAATCATGGTCTGACGAAGGGTCAGATTTTCTTGATTTTCAACCGTCTTGCGCATTTCCTTAGAGTAAAGTTCCTTGTCAGCCTGCGCCCGAAGGGCGCGAACAGCTGGACCTTTCCCAGTGTTGAGCATCTTCATCTGGATGTAAGTCTTGTCAATGGTCTTGGCCATCTCGCCACCGAGAGCATCTACCTCACGCACGACAATTCCCTTGGCAGAACCTCCGATAGAAGGATTACAAGGCATGAACGCCAGCATTTCAATATTGATAGTCGCAAGCAGAACCTTACAGCCCATACGGCTAGCGGCCAAGGAAGCCTCAACCCCAGCGTGTCCCGCACCAATTACAATAATATCGTATTCTTCCGTAAAATTATAAGTCATTTCTTAACCTTTCAAAAATTTCTCGCAAATAAGGAACTAACTTCTCCTCCTCTAGAGCTTGATCCAAAGTAACCCATTTAAAGTGTGTATGCTCTTCAGGATCTAATCTGATAATTGGCTTCTCCCCAACCCACTCTGCTTTATAAACTAAGCGAGTAAAAACCTTATCCTTAGAGGTATCCAGTTGACTATCTTCGTGAAGAAGCTTGAGCGAACTGCTATCTAGCCTAACTCCCGCTTCTTCAATGCATTCTCTAAGAGCACCATCTCGCGGAAGTTCACCCTTTTCAACCCCGCCGCCAGGAATATCCCAGTAAGTTGGATAAACGTTGGGTTCTCCTCTTTTAATTTCCGAACGCTGAATGAGTAAATAATCACCACCACTATGAACAAGTACATGGGCAATAAGCTTAACCATCATTTTCTCTCCTATTCCTCAAGATGAATGTGTCTTAGTTGACCGTCCCAATCTGGTAGAGCTGTTTTTAAAAAGGCTGGAACTAGCTGGATATTCTGGAGTTCATCCAAGTCAATCCACTCACAAGGCTGCATTTTTTCGTCTTCCTGCATGGTCAATGGAGCTTCTTCAAGCAAATTCACCCGGTAATGAAACTCGATGTTGTGATAGGAAACACCGTCCTGTTCAAAACGATTTTCAACTACGAAAGCTAGCTGTCCAGCTTGAGCTTTTACACCCAGTTCTTCCCTCACTTCACGGACTACCGCGTCTTCCGTGCTTTCATTGACTTGAATCGCACCGCCAATAGTATAATACTTGCCCTTGGCTTTGGTGACTAGGAGCTTGCGATTTTGGAGAATCAAGGCTGTCGCCCGAACACCAAAAACCGTATTTCCCACTTTTGTCCGAAAGTCTTGTTGAGTCATTTTTATCCTTTCCCTTAAACGACACAAAAACAGTCAAAACTCCAAAGAAGTGCAGGACAAAAAAGCCTGCAACATCCATGAGCTTTGACCATCATTTCTATTGCTTTTATTATTGTAGCAAATTGAGAAAATTTGTCAATCTATATGTACTGACAAACTTGTCCATCGCGGTAGGCATTGTCAATCAAACCGCCACCTAGACACTCTTCGCCATCGTAAAAGACAACTGCCTGCCCGGGTGTGATCGCGCGTTGCGGTTCCGCAAAGATGACCTCTGCCTTGTCTCCTTTGACATGTACTGTCACCTTAGAATCAGGCTGACGGTAGCGGAATTTAGCCGTACACTCTAGCGTAAATTCCTCTGGCATCTCACGAGTAAAATGAACTTGACTGGCTTCTAGGCTGGTTGACATAAGCGAGTCATGGTAGAATCCTTGACCGACATAGAGGATGTTCTTGCTTAGGTCTTTTCCAACAACGAACCAAGGAGCATTGTCACCGCCGTGTTGCCCACCGATACCGAGTCCGCCACGCTGACCAATCGTATAATACATAAGTCCTGCATGCTCGCCCATATCGCGACCATCCACAGTCATCATGCGACCAGGCTGAGCTGGCAGGTAGTTGCTGAGAAAGTTTTTAAAGTTCTTTTCTCCGATAAAGCAAATTCCTGTCGAGTCTTTCTTCTTAGCAGTCGCAAGTCCTGCTTCTTCTGCGAGTCTGCGAACTTCAGGCTTTTCCAAATGTCCCAGTGGGAACATGGTTTTTTGGAGTTGTTCTTGCGAAAGTTGACTGAGGAAATAGGTCTGGTCCTTGCCATTGTCCACGCCACGAAGCATGTGAACAATGCCATCCTCATCACGCGCCACTCGAGCATAATGCCCCGTCGCTACATAGTCTGCACCCAAGGTCATGGCATAGTCCAAAAAGGCCTTGAACTTGATTTCCTTGTTGCACATAACATCTGGATTTGGCGTGCGCCCTGCACGGTATTCCGCTAGGAAATACTCAAAAACGCGGTCCCAGTACTCTTTTTCAAAATTGACAGAGTAGTAAGGAATGCCGATCTGGTCTGCCACCGCAGCCACATCCTTGTAATCTTCGGTCGCCGTACAAACGCCGTTTTCATCTGTGTCATCCCAGTTCTTCATGAAGATACCGATCACATCGTAGCCCTGCTCCTTGAGTAAGAGAGCCGTCACCGACGAATCAACACCACCACTCATCCCCACAACAACACGTGTTTTAGAGTTATCACTCATGGTAAGTCTCCCATCTATTCGTTTATTCATACCCTCAAAATTCTATTTACTAAGACTTTCAATAGAATTTCTTTGAGTATAGTCTTTTCGTTTGCTTTTAGGAGTAAAATGGTCTGGGAGACCATTTTAGCCTATCATCTTAAAATGAAAATATGATAGGCAACGAGTCGCAGGCATAACTCGAGTTAGGTAAGACGAGTTAACGACGTAATAAAAGATAAACGAAATGACTAGTTCACGATTGAAGGTCGTGTGTGCTTCACGATTGAAGGTCGCTTGAGCAGTATTCATTATAACACGCTTGGTTGGAGAAGACAAGAAAGAGGCTGATAAATCATTTCAGCCTCTCTTTCTTACTTTACAAACGAATCAATTTTCCCCTTTAAGTTCTTTCTTCGCTTGTTCTATCTGGTATTTCACCTGCTCAAAGCCGGTTCCTCCTAAGGAATTCCGTCTCTGAACAGCGGTTTCTGGGCGCAAGTAGATATAAATATCCTCTTCAATCAAGGGATGGTAGGCTTGCAACTCCTTCAAATCCCAATCTTGGATGTTTTTACCATGCTTGATAGAGTCTAGAACCAATTTCCCTACTATTTCATGCGCTTCTCTAAAAGGGAGGCCTTTTTCAGCCAAATAATCTGCCAGTTCGGTCGCATTCGAAAAATCATTCTCTGTGGATTGCTGCATTTTGGTCTTATTAACCTGCATGCTCGATAGCATACCTGCCAACACATCCAGAGAATTTAAAATCGTTTCTACTGTATCAAACATGCCTTCCTTGTCCTCTTGCAAATCCTTATTGTAAGCCAAAGGCAAAGACTTCATGACGGTCAATAGTCCAAGCAAGTGCCCGTAAACTCGTCCTGTCTTCCCTCGAATCAATTCAGCCATGTCAGGATTTTTCTTCTGGGGCATGATAGACGAACCCGTTGAAAAGCTATCAGACAAGCTAATGTACTGATACTCAAAACTGCACCAATTGATGATTTCCTCACAAAAACGACTCATATGCATCATCAAAATGCTGGCATTTGATAGAAATTCTAAGATGAAATCACGGTCACTCACTGCGTCCAAGGAATTGGTATAGGGGTGTTGGAAACCCAATAAATCACTCGATAATTGACGATCGATTGGAAAAGTTGTCCCCGCCAATGCAGCCGCACCCAGGGGAGATAGGTCCGTATGTTTCAAGTTAAATGCAAAGCGCTCGCTATCCCTTTGAAACATATTGTAATAAGCCATGAGATGATGGGCAAAACTAATCGGTTGGGCGTGCTGCAAATGAGTATAGCCTGGCATGATGGTTTCTACATGTTTTTCAGCCAAATCCAGCAAAACACTGTTCAGATTCGCCAACTTATCCAAGACATGACCAAGCTGCTCCTTTAGATATAAGTGCATATCCGTTGCGACTTGGTCATTTCGAGAACGAGCCGTGTGTAGTTTCCCAGCCAGAGAACCAATTTTCTCTGTCAGCAACACTTCCATATTCATATGAATATCTTCATTTGCAATATCAAAATGAAGCTCTCCTGCCTCTAAATCTCGCAACAAAGCTTGCAGACCATCTTGGATCTGCTCTGCCTCTTCCAAGCTCAAAATGCCAGTCTGTCCTAGCATTTGAACATGAGCTAGGGAGCCCATCAAATCAAATTTTGCCAGCTGTTGGTCAAAGGAAATACTCGCACCGAACTGTTCTACCCAATCTTCCACAGTGCCTTCAAATCGACCACCCCATAATTTTGTATTTTTCGACATATCCTGTCGTCCCTTTCTATCGCGTCACTACTCAACATTTTTTTGAACTTCTGAATAAACCTTAGTCGGAAGCCCCCAAAGCTTGATAAATCCAACAGCCGCATCTTGGTCAAAAGTATCCGCACTGGTATAAGTCGCCAAGTTTTCATCATAAAGAGAATTTGGAGATTTCCGCGCCACTACCTGGGCGTTTCCCTTGTAAAGTTTAACTTTTGCAGTTCCATTGACAACTTTCTGTGTCTCCTTGATATAGGCAATCAAAGCCTGAGTTGCTGGGCTAAACCACAAGGCATTATAGATGAGATTGGACAACTCATTTTCGATAATAGGTTTAAAATGAGCCACTTCTCTCACAAGAGTCAAGTCTTCAATCTCCTTATGAGCTGCCAATAAAGTCACAGCACCTGGGCACTCATAAATCTCTCTTGACTTAATACCGACTAGGCGATTTTCCACATGGTCAATACGACCAACACCGTGTTTACCCGCAATTTCATTTAGCTTTTGAATCAAAGCCGCCACTTTCATCTTTTCTCCATTGAGGGAGATGGGCACCCCGCAGCTAAACTCAATGTCAATAAATTCTGGACTGTCTGGTGCCTCTTCTGGAGAAGATGTGATTCCAAATGCTTCTTCTGGCGCTTGGTTCCAAGGATTTTCCAAGACACCACATTCATTTGCGCGTCCCCAAAGATTTTGATCGACAGAGTAAGGATTGTCAAGGTCAGCAGGAACTGGGACGCCATTTTCTTTGGCATATTGGATTTCTTCTTCACGAGACCATTTCCACTCACGAACAGGCGCAACTACTTTTAAATTGGGATCCAAAGCCGCAATAGAGACTTCAAACCGAACTTGGTCGTTTCCCTTACCTGTACAACCATGGGCAATTGTAGTTGCCCCCGTCTGATGAGCTATTTCAACGAGTTTTTTTGAAATAAGAGGGCGACTCAGAGCAGATACCAAGGGATACTTCTGTTCGTAGTAAGCATGTGCCTGAAGAGCCACTAAAACATAGTCATTAGCAAATTCTTCCTTAACATCAATGACATAAGACTCTACAGCCCCAACCTTGAGAGCTTTATCATGGATGAACTCCAAATCTTTTCCTTCACCCACATCCATACAAACAGCGATTACATCATAGTCTTTTTTTAACCATGTAATAGCAACTGATGTATCCAATCCACCTGAATAGGCTAAAATGACTTTTTCCTTACTCATTTCTCTTCCTTCTTTCTATTTTTCGATAGAGGCTTTAAAAGCATCGTCAATCAATTTGTCCAACTCCCCAGAATCCTTCAACTTCTGGATGGTTTTATCAACCGCCTCTTTTAATTCCTTACTGTCTTTTTTCATCGCAACAGCGTAGGAATCTTCTTTGTCATTATCAAAATCAAACTCAGCGATGGCTAGGTCTGGATTATTCTCTACAAATCCTTTTGCCACTGGTTCCTCAAAGATAACCGCATCTAGTTGCCCTGATTTCAAATCTGTTATCAAATTTCCATTTTTAGGAAGTGAGACGAGTGAAGCATTCTGCAGGGTTTCTTTGGCCAGAGTTTCCTGGATAGAACCTTTCTGCGCTCCAACCTTTTTCTGAGCCAAACCCTTGACTGATTGGTAATTCGTTAATTCAGATTTTCTTACGATAACCTTATTTTTCGAAGTGTAGTAGGGAATTGAAAAATCGTAAACTTGACTTCTCTCCTCCGTTTTAGAAACACCTGATATGGCAAGATCGGCCTTACCTGAATCAAGACTAGCTAGTACATTGTCAAAACTCATTGGAGAGAACTCCACTTCTACACCTAGTTCTTTTGCGATGGCTTTGGCAAGCTCAACGTCTGAACCTACAATCTGATTTTTCCCATCGACCAATTTCTGGTATTCAAATGGAGCAAACTCTGGATTTAGGGCCACCACCAATTTTCCTTTAGCCTTAATGGCTTCAACACCTTGGGATTGAGTGTTACTACAAGCAAATAATAAGGGAAACATAAGCAAACCAAACATCGTCATCAACACCTTCTTCACTTTATTCATAGAAGAGCCTCCTTTTATTTTTATACTTTATTATTGTATAAATAATACTCTTCTCATTCTCGTTTGTCAAGAAAAAACTGTATTTTATTTCATTTAAATCAAGAAAAAGCTTATTATATGATATATTTTTACATATAATAAGCTTATTTATACTATTTGAGTTTTAAAACAATTTGAAGAATTTAGTCGAAATTATACAAACAGAGCATTACTGAGAAGATCCTTACACTTTTTGTTATAGACAAACAAAAAAAGAGCCCTAAAGGACTCTTTTATTCTTAATACCAACCGTTGTTAAGCCAGAAGTTCTTGGCAGCTGTCCATGAACCGTAACGTCCTGCAACGTAGGCATCTGCTACACGTTCTTGGTTTTCAGCTGAGTAATCACCGTTCAAGTATGAATCTGTCAATTGGTAACGTCCGATGTAACGTCCGTTTGTAGCAGTGTAGCTACCACCTGATTCTTTTTGAGCGATCCATTCTTTGGCTTCTGCTTCAGAACCACTTACAGTAGAAGCTGCTGCAGTGTTGCTTTCTGCTGCTGGAGCTGCTGGAGCTGCTGGAGCTTCTTCAACTGTTTCTGTAGCTACTGGAGCTGTTTCTTCCGTTGTTGCCGCTGGAGCTACAGTTGAAGCTGTTCCTTCGATAACCAAAACTTGGTCAACATAGATAAGGTGAATATCTTTAATGTTGTTTTTTGCCGCCAATTTTTCAACAGTTGTGTTGTACTTCTCAGCGATTTCTGAAAGAGTATCACCTGATTTAACTGTGTAAGTTACAGTTTCTTGGGCAGATGCAAGTGATGGAGCAAAGAAAGCAAGCAAAGCTGCTACTCCTGCGATAGTTGTTTTAATTTTTTTAGTTGTTAATGACATATCTAAAAATTCTCCTTCCATTGGATATATCTATGATACCTTTTAAATGTTACCGTTGTTTAACGGTTTTATGTAGAAATATTACAAAAATGTTTTATATTTACCGTTTTAAGGAGGTTTTTGTCACAAAAGACCTTATTTTATACTATCTTTAATCATTTTAAGCTTTTGATAAGGGAAATAAGCGCAGAGGTCCATTCTTTGATATAATAGATATAAGAATCTTTGTAAGGGGAAACAGATGCACTCACTTCGTTTTCAATCTGTCTTTGACATTATCGGACCAGTTATGATTGGCCCATCAAGTAGCCATACTGCTGGAGCTGTTCGCATCGGAAAAATCGTCTCTTCTATCTTCGACGATACGCCGACAGAAGTCGAATTCCAATTATTTAATTCATTTGCCAAAACCTACCGTGGTCATGGAACCGACCTTGCTCTCGTCGCTGGTATATTAGGTATGGATACGGACGATCCCGACATTCCAAATAGCCTAGAGATTGCCCATAAACGTGGTATCAAGATTGTCTGGACCATTCAGAAAGATAGCAACGCTCCTCATCCTAACACCACTAAAATTACTGTGAAGAATGAACACAAATCCATCAGTGTGACAGGAATTTCCATTGGTGGGGGAAATATCCAGGTTACGGAACTTAACGGCTTTGCTGTCTCTCTCAACATGAACACACCAACCATTATCATCGTACATCAGGATGTTCCAGGTATGATTGCCCATGTTACTGAAGCCCTCTCTCGTTTCGATATCAACATCGCGCAGATGAATGTGACTCGAGAAAAAGCTGGAGAAAAAGCCATTATGATTATCGAAGTCGATAGTCGAAGTTGCGAAGAGGCGATTGAAGAAATCCGAAAAATCCCTCATCTCCATAATGTCAATTTCTTTAAGTAGGAGGAAACATGTTTTATTCTATCAAAGAATTGGTCGAGCAAGCAGATCTAGACTTCCAAGGAAATGTCGCAGAACTCATGATTGCGACAGAATATCAACTAACCGGTCGGGAACGCCCAGAAGTTCTCCTCCTCATGGAACGCAATCTAGAAGTCATGAAAGCCTCTGTCGAGCTCGGCCTCAGTGAAAATAAATCCCGTAGTGGCTTAACGGGTGGAGACGCGGCCAAACTAGACCGTCATCTCAAAAGTGGCAAGGCCTTGTCGGACTTTACCATCCTATCAGCAGCCCGTAATGCCATCGCAGTCAATGAACACAATGCGAAGATGGGCTTAGTCTGCGCTACTCCAACCGCAGGAAGTGCCGGCTGTCTGCCAGCCGTTCTCACTGCTGCTATCCAAAAATTAGACCTTAGCCACGAAGAACAGCTAGATTTCCTCTTTGCTGCTGGTGCCTTTGGACTAGTCATCGCAAACAATGCCTCTATCTCAGGCGCTGAAGGTGGCTGTCAGGCCGAGGTTGGCTCTGCCTCTGCCATGAGTGCTGCAGCCTTGACCTTGGCTGCAGGTGGAAGCCCCTATCAGGCTAGTCAAGCCATCGCCTTTGTCATTAAAAATATGCTAGGCCTCATCTGCGACCCCGTCGCTGGTTTGGTTGAAGTTCCCTGTGTCAAGCGCAATGCCATGGGAGCCAGCTTTGCCTTTATCGCAGCAGACATGGCCTTGGCAGGTATCGAGTCTAAGATCCCTGTTGACGAAGTCATCGATGCCATGTACCAAGTCGGATCTAGTCTTCCAACTGCCTTTCGTGAAACAGCTGAGGGTGGACTCGCCGCTACACCTACTGGTCGCCGCCTACAAAAAGAAATCTTCGGAGAATAAGCTTATCTATATCTATTAGGAGAAACTATGCCCTCTATCTCAGCAATCTTTTTTGATCTAGACGGAACCCTGGTTGATAGTTCCATCGGGATCCACAATGCCTTTACCCATACCTTTAAAGAGCTAGGAGTTCCAAGCCCTGATGCCAAAACCATTCGTGGTTTTATGGGACCACCACTTGAAAGTAGTTTTGCAACATGTCTTCCCAAGGAACAAATCTCAGAAGCTGTTCAAATCTATCGTTCTTACTACAAGGAAAAAGGAATCCACGAAGCCCAACTCTTCCCCCGAATAACGGAATTGCTTCAAGAGCTTTCGCAAAACTACCCTCTCTACATCACTACAACAAAGAATACTCCTACTGCTCACGATATGACTAAAAATCTGGGAATCCATCATTTCTTTGATGGCATTTATGGTTCTAGTCCTGAAACACCACACAAGGCGGATGTCATCCGTTACGCCTTGCAAACGCATCAACTCCCTGCAGACCAAGTCCTCATCATTGGGGATACCAAGTTTGATATGATCGGAGCTCAAGAAACTGGCATTAAAAAGTTTGCTGTTACTTGGGGATTTGGAGAAGAGGCTGATTTGCTCAGCTATCAACCTGACTGGATTGCCCGTACCATTGATGATATCATTAGCCAACTCTAACCATACAAAAATACTCCTAACACTAGTGAACTAGGTTGAGGAGTATTTTTTTATATCTTGTTACTATCAGAAGGAATCAACTCCATGCTTAAGCAGTAATTTGATCCTGTTCTTCAGTATCTGTATCTTCATCCTTCTTACTTGGCCAAGCAAGCATGACAATAAGAGCAATCGGTCCAGCAATAGGAACCAAAGCAATGAAGATAAAGGCCCAGTGGAAACCAGCGTCTCGTAAGCAGCGAAGCGACTCAGACGTTTTTAAATAGAGTAAAAATATCTTAATATTTTCGTACCATTTCTTCAAACCGAGAGTCTTCCGTATTCTCTTTATCTTTTTCACTATTCTCTATCACTTTTTCTCCAAATCGTTGACTTGGCATAGCGAGCATAACGAGCAGTGTTATTGCACCCAAAGGAACAAATACAATAAAGATATAGGCCCAATGGATACCCACATCTCGTAAGCGACGTACTATCAGTGCTAGTAGAGGAACAAACTCTACTATAAACAAAATAATACACATACTGAAGACCGCAATATTCCTAATGGCTTTATCAGATTCTAATCCCGTGAACAGCGAGTAGTAGGCGGGCAAGAAAATTACCATATTTAGCAGCCAAACCCACCAAAATTCTGGACGTGTGGAACGACCAGAAAAATTTGCATAGCCTTTGAAAAAACTCCTAATAGCACTCAGCATACAAAAAATCTCCTTTTGATTTTAATACTTATTTTGCAAAGTTATACTACCAGCTAAAAATAGAGGTAGTTTTTAGATTGTCTGAAATCACTCTCCTGATAGATCACATAACATCGTCCCTTGAATAGTTGCGCTTATTAATCCTTTGAAAGAGACGATGTTTTCTACTCTCTATTTATAAAAACCAGCTTTCTGATTTCCTCAGAAAACTGGCGATAGTTGTTTCATTATGAAGGGGATACACTCTTACTCAGCATGAGTTGTCTCATTCGCAAAGGAAATAATCGCTTCTTTAAGCTCATCTCCGCTGAGTGAACGGAACTCTTCAATCTTTTGATCGATGGCTTCTAGAGGCATGACATTTACCTTACCAACGAAAATCTTGTCCATGACTTGGTTATCAACCAATTCGGTCGAAACCAAGAGTTCTTCATAGAGTTTTTCTCCTGGGCGGATACCGACCTCAACGATTGGAATTTCACTTTCAGTGTGTCCGCTTAGAAGAACCATTTTCTTAGCCAAGTCATAGATCTTGACTGGTTTGCCCATATCGAGGATAAAGACTTCTCCGTCCTTGGCATAAGCGCCAGCATGGATTACTAGACGGCTAGCCTCTGGAATGGTCATAAAGTAACGTGTCATACGGAAGTCTGTCACCGTTACAGGACCGCCTTCAGCAATCTGACGTTCAAAGACAGGAATCACGCTACCACGACTACCGAGAACATTCCCAAAACGAACTGCACAGTAGGTTGATTTGCTGCGTTGGTTAAAGCCAGTGACAATCAATTCTGCCACGCGCTTGGTTGCACCCATAACATTCGGTGGATTGACCGCCTTATCAGTCGAAATCATGACCATCTTAGGCACTTTGGCCTCATCAACAGCCTTGGCAACATTGTAGGTACCGAGGATATTGTTCTTGAAGGCTTCTTTTGGATTGCGTTCCATCATTGGAACGTGCTTGTGGGCTGCAGCATGGTAAACGATGGCTGGTTTGTACTGCTCAAACACCTGCAAGAGACGGTCATAGTCCTGAATATCTGCAATAACAGGAACATAATCAATCCCTTGGAATGTACGGATCAATTCATGATAAACGAGATAGATGGAATTTTCGCCATGCCCAAGCAAGATGATACGTTCTGGATTGAAGCGGCTAACCTGACGACAAATCTCCGAACCAATCGAACCACCAGCTCCTGTCACCAAGATGGTCTTGCCTGTAATCTCAGTACCTAGACGCGATTCGTCGAGACGAATTTCCTGACGGCCCAAAAGGTCTGTGATATCAATTTTCTGGAAGCCACTACCTGATTGATGGAGTCCTTGAACGACTGTCTCAACCTTAGGCATCTTGTAACATTTGACGCCTAGCTTATTACACATCTGCAAGATGCGTTCGTACTCTGATGGGTCAAGCGAAGGGATTGCTACGATAACACGCTCGATTTGGTGACGTTTAGCCAATTCAGGTAGATTATCATAAGAGCCCAAAACTGGGATTCCACCTAGTTTTTGTCCCTTTTTCTTTTCATCGTTATCCAAAATCCCCACTAGCTCAAGGTCGCTAGTTGGATGTTGGTAGCTGTTCATAAAGAGGGCGCCACCATCACCAGCACCGATCAAGAAGGTACGGCGATGCTCTCCATCTCCACTACCTTGCTTGCGCTTAGAATAAATCAGCTGCCAAGTGATACGAGGAAGCAAGATGAGGAAGGTACTCAACAAAATGAAGAGTACGATGAAACGGATAGAAAACAATGGAAGAAAGGCATAGCAGATTCCATAAGAAAGAACACTGCTGAGCATCACTCCGAAAAAGATTTTCATGAAATCCGTAATCTTGCTATAACGACTGATACTAGCATTTAGCCCCCAAAATGCAATCATGATTTGATAAAGGAGGAAGGCTAAAAGAGTGTAGATTACATAATCCACAGGCGCCGGATTTATAAGGCCATAAAACAAGATATAAGATACGATGATGGAAACCACCATACTCAGAATATCGAATATCCCCCAAAACACTTGTTTTTGCTGTTTATTTAAAATTTCAACCAGATCAATCACATAATCTGTTAGTTTTTTATTCATAGGAATTTACTCCCCCTTAAAAGAGTCAGATGATACTGTTGTTATGATAACCTGAATCATTCAGTCTATCGGGGCTCACTTTCTCTTTCTTAAAAGTTTGACGAAGATAAACTGACGTACAAAGCCTGGACAAAGTGCAACAATTGCCTGAATGAAGATACTTTTAGCATATTCCATGTAAGAAATTTGCCCTCGCTCAAGCATGCGCTGACGAGCTTGACGATAGAGTTTAAGGTAACGCAAGCCACCTCGACGCTCAAACATCCCTGCACCGACACGAACCTTACACAAGATTTGATCTAGGTTCCCAGTCTTGGCACCTGCAGCAATCATATTGAGCCAAAGGAGGTCATCCTCCATGTAAAGGCCATCTTCATAGTTGCCCGCCTTGAGGACCATGTCCTTTTTGAACATGACTGTCATATGGTTAAAGGCGCTTCTCATTCTCTGATAAGCCACAATGTCTGCATGCTGAGTTGGAACACGACGATAAGACACAATCTCATCTGGATTGTCAATGAACTCTGCGATATGCCCACCTAAGAGGTCGAGATCTTCTTTCTCCATTAGCTGAAGCTGTTTCTCAAAACGATCCGGAACGGCTAAATCATCCGTATCCATGCGGGCAATAATGTCATACTGGCACTGTAAAACACCGTATCGAAGAGCCAAGCCTAAACCTTGGTTTTGTTCTAAGGGGCACCGTTTAACTGGAATGTCTGACTGAGCTTCCACTTCATCTAGCACCTGATAGAGTTCGGGTGTGAGCGGGCCGTCCTCAACAAGAACAAGTTCACTCGGTTTCAAGGTCTGGTTTTGAACACTTTTGATAGCATCTCTTAAAAACGTCGGATTTTCCTTTACATAGACCGACATCAAGACGCTGATTTTTTGCTTTTCAGGCACAGTTTTTCTCCAATGTATAGATTTCCTTCCACTATTTTATCACAAATTCTCCTAGTTTCCTATTTTTATATCAAATCAAGGAAAATTCTAGTAAAGAAATCTGTCTCTTTTCACTTTATTTTCACTTCCATTGATTGAACTGTCTTGGCTGTCATTACTTGACATTATAAGGAAAAAACCTTAAAATAAGCTGTTATTAAAATCATCCTATCGAGGTTTTTATGAAAAAACAATCACTCTTTTTTGTTCTAGGAATTGTCTTAATCGGGACTGTTTTACGCTCTCCTTTTACTGCTCTTCCAACCATTTTAGGAGATATCGCTCAGGGACTAGGAGTGGAGGTTAGCTCTCTTGGGATTTTAACCAGTCTCCCTCTCTTGATGTTTGCTCTTTTCTCTGCTTTTGCAAGCCGCTTGGCACAAAAAATCGGGTTGGAACACCTCTTTACTTACTGTCTCCTCCTCTTAACTGTTGGCTCTGTCATTCGTATCTTCAATCTTCCCCTTCTTTATCTAGGAACCCTAATTGTGGGAGCAA
Source organism: Streptococcus sp. HMSC076C08 (assembly GCF_001810825.1). Taxonomy (GTDB): domain Bacteria; phylum Bacillota; class Bacilli; order Lactobacillales; family Streptococcaceae; genus Streptococcus. The sequence continues at coordinate 180,564 of NZ_KV802736.1, forward strand.
GCATAGCGATCTTCAATGTACTCCTCCCAAGTATGATCCAGGCAAATCAGCCTCAAAAGATTAGTTTCCTAACAACTCTCTATGTCACTGCCATGGGAATTTCGACAGCCATCGCTTCTTATCTATCCGTCCCTATCACCCAAGCTAGTTCTTGGAAGGACCTCATCCTCGTTCTCAGCTTTCTCTGTCTGGTCACTCTACTAGTCTGGTTGCCAAATCATCGCCACAATCACCGCCTAGAAAGCCAAAAAGAAAAGCAAGTCAAAGAGAATATTCTAAAAAGTAAAGATGTCTGGGCTATCATTATCTTTGGCGGGCTTCAGTCCTTGCTCTTTTATACAAGTATGACCTGGTTGCCAACTATGGCTGTTAGTGCTGGTATTTCTAATAGTGATGCGGCTCTCCTCGCTTCTATTTTCTCACTGATCAGCATTCCTTTTTCGATGACTGTTCCAAGTCTGACGACTCGTCTATCAGATGGTTACCGTCGAATCATGCTGGCAATTATCTCTATCGCTGGTATGATGGGAATTGCCATGCTCTTGTATCCAGCCAATAATTTCCTCTACTGGTTAGTTGTCCATCTCTTGATTGGAACGGCCTGCAGTGCCCTCTTCCCCTACCTCATGGTTTGCTTTTCTCTTAAAACCAGTTCTCCTGAAAAGACAGCTCAGCTATCAGGACTAGCGCAAACAGGAGGCTACATCTTGGCGGCCTTTGGTCCTGCCTTGTTTGGTTATAGTTTTGAACTTTTTCAATCTTGGATCCCAGCTGTCCTTGCCCTTCTAGCCATCGATATCATCATGACCATCTCACTCTTTATGGTAGATCGGGCTGATAAAATCCTCTAAACTTCTAGTTTTTACTAGGAGTTTTTTATATATAAAATTTTTACACATATTTCTTGACAGGGCTTTCAACTTGAGATACAATATATTTGAAAAGAGTATATATAAAATTTTTATATAATATAAAGGAGGTTTCCCATGTACTTCCCAACATCCTCTGCCTTGATCGAGTTTCTCATCTTGGCTGTACTGGAGCAGGGGGATTCTTATGGTTATGAGATTAGTCAAACCATTAAGCTCATTGCCAATATCAAAGAATCTACGCTCTATCCCATTCTCAAAAAATTGGAAGCCAGTGGCTTTCTAACCACCTACTCTAGAGAGTTTCAGGGGCGTATGCGCAAATACTACTCCTTGACCAATCGGGGCGTAGAGCAGCTCGTTACTCTAAAGGAAGAGTGGACGCTCTATACCGAAACCGTCAACGGCATCATAGAAGGGAGTATCCGCCATGACAAGAACTGACTATCTGACTCAGTTAGAAACCTATCTCCATAAACTACCTGAAGCTGACCGCATCGAAGCCATGGACTACTTTAAGGAACTATTTGACGATGCAGGTCCAGAGGGCGAAGAAGAACTCATTGCCAGTCTGGGAACTCCAAAAGAAGCTGCCCATGATATCCTCTCTGATCTTCTCGATAAAAAGGTCAATGAGGCACCTGCTCAAAAGAATGATCGCCAACTGCTACACATTGCCCTCCTGGCTCTGCTAGTAGCTCCTATCGGAATTCCGGTCGGGATCGGCATCCTCATGGCCATCATCGGTATTTTTATCGCAGCTGTCTCCGTCATTCTAGCCTTTTTCACTGTTTCGGTGACGGGTATCCTGCTAGGTGGACTCTTTATCATAGAGAGCTTTAGTGTTCTGGTCGAAGCCAAATCTGCCTTTATCTTGATTTTTGGGGCCGGTTTGCTTTCTATCGGTGCTTCTTCTCTTGTTCTACTAGGTATCTCCTATGTAGCCCGTTTCTTTGGTCTCCTAATCGTCCGCTTGGTGCAATGGATTCTTAAAAAAGGAAAGAGAGGTGACAGACATGCGTAAATTGACAAAAGGATTTCTCATCTTTGGTGTGGTTTCTACAATCCTTGGTTTTATCATGATCATTGTAGGCGCCCAGTCCAATGGTATTCAAAGTTTGCTTGCCATGTCAAAAGACCCCGTCTATGACAATCGTATCGAAGAAGTGACCTTTGGAAGCGAAGTGGAAAAACTTGATTTGACCCTTGAAGAACACAGCCTAACCATCACAGAGTCTGTAGATGACAAGATCCATATCACCTATCATCCTTCCGTATCTGGTCGTCACGATTTGACTACTGGTATGAGTGACAAAACACTGAGCGTCACTGACAAACAAGCCTCCCAACATCGTTTTCTCGGTTCAGGAATCGAAAGCCTACTTCGTATCGCCAGCAACTATTCTAATCGTTTTGACGAAGTCGTTCTCTCCCTACCCAAAGGAAGAAAGCTGCAAGCTATCACCGTCTCAGCCAATCGTGGACAAACTAATATTCGTCAAGCCAACCTTGAAAATGCAACCATCAAAACAAAAGGCTATCTCTTAAGACTAACAGAAAGTTCTATCAAGAACAGCACATTAACGGCATCTCATATCATCAATATCTTTGATGCCGAATTGACAGATAGTCAGGTCAAGACGGAGGGAGCACACATCTATGCTGAGAATATCCAGGTTCACGGCAAGGTCGAGCTAGAGGCTTATTCAACTCTACAACTCATTCTCTCCCAGAAAGAGACTGACCGTATCAATCTAGAAATTTCTTCTCAGCATGGTGGTATCTATCGTCAACCCAAAGAAGAACATCGTGGACAAAAAGAGAATGTACTTGCCAACCCTTATAAAACCGAAAAAGCAGATATCAAGGATTTACTCATTGCAAAAGCCAACCAGGATATCTACCTACCTAAAGAGGAGCATTCTGCTCCATCTAGAAACCATTGACAAAAACGCTTTCATCTGCTAGTCTAAAGATAGAAAACGACCATAAAAAAGGAGGTTCCACCATGACACAAGAATGGTTTGAAAGCGCCGATCTTGAGAAGAAATCAGCTCAGACGAAATCGGAAATCCAGCCCGACCAACCAGAGACTTCGGAAACTGTGGAGACCGAACCACAAGCAAGCCAAGAAACTCCTATCTCACCTAAAGAGTCGGAAACGCATGAGGAGGAAGCTCCCGAAATGGCTGAGGAAACCCAAACCGAGGAAGAGGGAGAAGGGAAAGCTGAAGAGAAAGGCAACCAAGAGAACCCTACAAAAGAAAAAAACATCCTCAGCAAGGCTTTAGATAGTCCCTATATCCCAGATATTGACCCCCGCAAAACTGCTCGATTCAAAGAAGAAATCGCACTATTTTGGACTTGGCTTCTGGACGCTATCCAAGAACCAACTGCCAGCAAGACTACGGACCAAAAGCATCGTTACAGTGTCTTTGGCCTGCTCACTTTGCTATCCATGATTAACCTTTTCTTTAGTATCTATCATATCAAGCACCTCTACTACGGCTATATGGCATCTATTGCCAATAGTTTACCTAACCAGCTCCCTCCTTTAAATCTCTTTGCTGGACTCTCCATCTTGGTCGCTAGCGCTCTATTTTACTTTTCCATCATTTTGGGAGGCTTTACTGTCCGACGTGTGCTGGACCAGGAGAGCGACTTCACATTCCAAGAAGCCTTCGATCGGTATAGCCGACTCTTTGCTATCCCACTTGTCCTAACGGCTCTAGCAAGTTTCTTTGCACTCTTTGGTGGCTTACGATTTGCTGGTATCCTCACTCTTCTCAGCATGGCCATCTTTGCCCTTGGAAATCTCTTTGTGATTAGCAAGCCAAGTAAGACCAGTAGCCTGGACCCATTTTATCGATTCCTGCTAGCTGTCTTACTTGATGGCGCTATTCTCTTCCCCTTCTTCATTGCAGAGCTCGCGCTGACAGTAGACTACCTTCGCATCCTGACCTTCTTTTAACCAAAATCCCTGCCATTGACCAATGACAGGGATTTTTAGACTTACTCTTTTTTAAACAAGGCCTACTCGATGCTTGCCAATTCCTCAAAATCTTTTCCCAAAATGGCTTGTACTTCTAGTTGATTGGCATCTAGTTGGTGGTAAAATGCTGTTGGTAGTGACTCTAGGAATTTTGCGTAATCCAAGCGAGCGATGGATTCGTAGTCTTCGGCTTTTGAACCATCACCAGAAATCGCCACTAGGTCAATCTCCCAAACAAGTTCCTTGCCTGCTAGCTGCTCCGTATAAGGCACAGGTACAATGGGTTCTTTTGGCAAAATCGTCTTGACTCCTTGGGCTAGGTGATAGATACCGTGCACCTTGCCTTGAGCATCTGGGTAAAATTTCACACTGGCAAGGTAGGCATCAGAGCCTTGAACCTTCTTGACTAGCTCTTCAAAACGTGCCAATCCATCCTCAGCAAAAAAGCTCTCGAGGTATTCCTTGTTAAGATAGATAGGGGACAAGATTCCTTGGCAATATACTAAACGAACCGCCTTATCCGCTAGATAATTCTGAACTGTTTGTCGGAAATAAGCTTCAAAGTCAAATCCTTCTAACCCTTCTACCACATGCCCCAACTTGCTCGATAGGGCTTGGAGGAGAGCCTCTACAATCTCCCAGTCCGCTCTGGTAAGGAAGTCTGGAATCACCACTTGATAGCCTTTTCGACTATCCGCATAGTTCACCTTGAAGAGAAATTGTGACTGACCTACAATCCCACACTCGATATACTCGAGACGATTGAGGGGCTGACGGAGATAGACCGCATCATAACTGTGTGACTCCAAGCCCTCCACCAAGGCCAAGATAGACTTGGCAGTCAAGACCTCCTGTTGTCCTAGAATACTATCTTTATTTGGGATAAAAAATATTTTCGCCATAACTGGCCTCCTTTGAAATCGTTTACACATAGTATACACTATTTTCCTGAAAGATACAGAAACAAATTTTAGATTTTTGAGTAAAAAGCATAGAAAAACAGCCCCTAAGGACTGTTTGATGTTATACAGTAGCGACTTGATCCAAGCTTTCACCGATAGCTGCTAGGCGCTCGATTACTTCTGCTTGTGTCAATTCATTTTCTGAAACATAGCGGTTGCGTGGGTGAACACGGCACTCGTGTGAGCATCCACGGAGGTACTTGTCTTCATTTTCTTCTGATGTCAAGATACGACGGTTACAGAAGGGATTTCCACAGTTGACATAGCGTTCACATGGTGTTCCATCAAACCAGTCTTTCCCTACGATGGTTGGGTTAACATGGTTAACATCAACGGCGATACGCTCGTCAAAGACGTACATTTTCCCATCCCAAAGCTCACCTTGAACTTCTGGATCTTTACCGTAAGTTGCGATTCCTCCGTGCAATTGGCCGACATCTTTGTAGCCTTCACGGACCATCCAGCCTGAGAATTTCTCACAGCGAACGCCACCTGTACAGTAAACCACAACACGTTTATCCATGAATTTTTCCTTGTTGTCACGGACCCATTGTGGCAACTCACGGAAGTTGCGGATGTCTGGACGGATAGCCCCTCGGAAATGTCCTAGGTCGTACTCATAATCGTTACGTGTGTCAAGAACCACTGTATCTTCGTCAAGAAGGGCTTCTTTAAACTCTTTTGGAGACAAGTAAGCGCCTGTTGTTTCAAGTGGATTGATGTCGTTGTCAAAATCGTTGTCTTCCAAACCAAGGTGGACAATTTCTTTCTTGTAGCGAACAAACATCTTCTTGAAGGCTTGTTCATTTTCTTCGTCAATCTTGAACCAGAGGTCCTCCATGCCTGGGAGGCTGTGAACATAGTCCATGTATTTTTGAGTTGTTTCGTAGTCACCTGAAACAGTCCCGTTAATCCCCTCGTCAGCGACGAGAATACGGCCTTTGAGACCGATTGATTTACAGAAAGCCAAGTGATCTGCCGCAAATTGCTCTGCGTTTTCAATTGGAGTATAAAGGTAGTAAAGTAAGACACGAATATCTTTTGCCATAAGATTTGTTCTCTTTTCTATTCTTAAATTTTCAGAATTTTTCATTCAACTATACTAGTATACCCACTTGGGAAAACGAATGCAATTTATTTGACCGGAAATTATATAGAGAGACCTGCCACTGCACTTCATCAGTAACCATAGCGAATCGCAGATAATTCTCTCAATTTTTTGATTTGCTTAGCTTGATTTTCTGACAAACCCAGCTTGTTATCAATCAACACACGTGAGATGTCAACATTCATTTGGCTCAGAATAAATGGAGTAGAGGTTCCATCATCCTCTAATCGTTTTTGATAAATCACTAACTGATTTTTTAGGGGAGCAAGTTGAGGCGCAGCCTTTATATCTTCCAATAGATGATCAATGATGGTCATCGCTTCACAACGCCTTTCACTTCCTCCAGCAAACCATTTTAATGGTGTCATACTCATTTTCCTCCTGAAATTCGCTTATAAAAAAACTATAATTCCTAACTCTCATGCTAATATTTTACCCAAACACCCTATGTAAAAAAGTCAGCAAAAATGGCAAGGTCGCTACAATATTATTGATCACATGCACCGCATAGGATGGATAAATGCTCTTGGTATAACGGGTCAAACCAGCAAAAATGATTCCAGATGTTGCAAAGACGAAGATATCTAACAGACTAGGAAGGCTTGAAAAATGAGGGAGAGCAAATAAAATAGAAGGAAGAAGCAAATCAAGACCAAATCGCGAATCTTTAAAAAAGGCGTGTTGCAGTAATCCTCTATAGATTAACTCTTCCATCAGTGGAACCAGAAAGAACAGGGCTATATAAATACCTAGCTCTGCAAAATTAGTCCCACTATAACCAATCAATACAGCCCAACCTTCCGCAGTTGACTGAACATGTTTAGCTGTCTGAACGTTAAAAGAGATCTGGAGCACTACCACTAATACTGTCAAAATCGAATACCAAAGCCATTTTTTTCTTGGAATGCGAAAGAGATAACCGTGCCCTGTCTTAACCAGAATCCAAATCATGACTCCGCTAAATAGCAAACTCAAGATATTTTGAATCCAGAAGAAATTGCCAATCTGGGAAGAAAATTGCCAATAGTTTTGGACAATAAGCGTCAGCTGGCAAAGGCCAAATACGAAAAATAGGTAAGAGAAGACAGCACTCATTTTGAAAAGAAGACGATATTTTTTCATAATAAATCCCCTATAGATGTATGTGTATCACATCGCATAAACCCTCAGAACAACTGTTTTCATTTTTACATCCTAAAAATCACTACCTCCCCTAGAGAACTAGGGAAGGCAGTGATCACATTTTTAGGAATTAGGAATGAATACACGAAATCAATCGTTCTTATGATTTTTTGTTTTTCAAGAATTCGTCGTATTGTTTTTGCATTTCGTTCAATACTTTTTCGTAGGCACCTTCAGATTTCAATTTTTCCATCAATTCTGGGATTGCTTTATCTGGGTCTACAGTACCAGTGTTGATAGCTGTATCGAATTGTTGCATTGTGTTAGAAATTGCTGAGATTTCAGATTTCACATTGTCAGTGTTAAAGATGAATCCAAGTGCTGGAGATTCTTTAGCTTCTGCCAATTGTTTCTTAGAATCTTCGATTTGTTGGTCTGTAACGTTTTCGTTGATGTAAAGAATCCAGTTGTTACCAGTGTTCCATCCACCCATGTGAGTATTTCCTTTGTAGCCATCAAGGACGCGTACACGGTTTTCTTTACCTTCAATTTTTTCCCAGTTCTTACCTTCTGGACCGTAAACAAGACCGTTCAAGAGTTCTGGGTTTGTGTTCAAGAGATTCAACACTTCCATTGATTTTTCTTTGTTCTTAGAGTTGTTTGAAATAACAAAGTTAGCAACTTGTGTTGTTTGGTTTTTCTTGATAAAGTTAGTGATTGGTTTGATTTGGATATCTTTGTTAGCAACACGTGAGAGCAAGCTGTTACCGTAGTCAGCTGGTCCTACTGTTTCTTCACGAACAAACCAAGTATCTTGTTGAAGGTCAAATGAAGTGTCGCTTGTTGCTACGTCTTTTGGAATGTATCCAGCTTCATAGAATTTGTGAAGAGTCTTCAAATGTTCTTTGAAACGAGGCACTTCGTAACGGTTTACGATCTTAGTAGTGTCTCCTTCAAGGTCGATAACAAATGGAAGTCCGTTTGGTACTGGGTAGTCAAAGTTATCAGATGGGATAAAGTTCTTCGTAACCGCAAATGGTACTACATCTGGAGCTTTTTCTTTAATTTGTTTCAAGACTGGTTCAAGTGTTTCGTATGAAGTGACACCTGAAATATCGATACCGTATTTAGCAAGAAGAGTTCCGTTGAAGGCAAAGTTTTGAGATGATGCAACGTTAGCTGCAACTGGTACTGCATAGATCTTACCGTTTACAGTGTTCCCTTTGATGTAAGCTGGGTCAAGTGCTTTGTAAAGCTCTGCTCCTTCTTTTTTATACAATTCTGTCAAGTCAGCATAAGCACCTTTTTGAGCATTTACGACATAGTTAGATGCAAATGCGATATCATAGTTTTCACCAGATGATGTGATAACAGACATTTTCTTATCATAGTCACCCCATCCAAGGTATTGGATATCCAATTTAGCACCGACTTTTTCTTCGATGATTTTGTTTGCATTTTCTAGCAATTCATCCAAGTTGTCTGGTTTGTCACCGATTTGGTACATTTTGATTACAGGTTTTTCACCTGAAGTAGTATCTGCAGCTTTTTTGTTGTTACCTGTAAGGTTTCCACAAGCAGCAAGACTTGCAGCCAAAGCGACTACGCTAGCAGATGCAAAAGCATATTTTTTCCAGTTTTTCATGATAAAAACTCCTTTTTTTATTTTTAAACTTATAAACGATTTAATGATTTGTAACTTCAGTCACTAAGATGAAGTTGGGAAGGGAGAAACGGTGTTTCTCAATAAGTGCTATTCTTTCACACCACCGATTGTCAACCCTTTAACAAAGTAGCGTTGGAAGAATGGATACAGAATCGCGATTGGAAGGGTTGCAACCACAACCATGGCCATACGACCTGTTTCTTTTGGTAGAGCAACTCCCAGTTGGCCAGATAGGCCGACTGCTTTTGCAATGTAGTCCATATTTTGCTGGATTTGCATAAGCAAATATTGCAATGGATACAAGTTGTCACTCTTGATGTAAAGAAGGGCGTTGAACCAGTCGTTCCAGAAACCAAGAGCTGTCAAAAGCGTGATGGTTGCGATACCTGGAAGTGACAATGGCAAACAAATCTGGAAGAAGATCCGAGCTTCACTGGCACCATCGATACGAGCAGATTCGAGAATGGCTTCTGGAATGGTCTTCTTGAAGAAGGAACGCATCAAGATGATGTTGAATGGTGAGAGAAGCATTGGAACAATCAAGGCCCAAACGGTATCACCCAGTTGAAGCAGGCGAGTGACCACGATATAGCCCGGTACCAAACCAGCATTGAACAACATACTAAGAAGAGCGAAGATCGTAAAGAATCTGCGGTACTTAAAGGTTGTCCGTGAGATGGCATAGGCATAAGTGGTTGTAATGAAGACGTTGGTCACTGTTCCGACTACAGTTACAAAAACTGAGATAAAGAGCGCTTGGAGGATCTTATCTTTAAACTGAGCTAGGAACTGGAATCCATCTACACCAAACTTCGAAGGGAAAAAGCTATATCCATACTGGAGAATGCTCTTTTCATCTGTTACCGAAATGATGATAACGAAGATAAATGGCAAGATACAAGAAAGAGCGATCAAACCAGAGATAATACTAAAGAAGATATCTGCTTTCTTACTGAAGGAGTGAATGCCGACATTATCGATTTTTTCTTTTTTAATTTTCTTTTCTGCCATATTCTCCTCCTTTCTAGAACAAAGCTGAGTTTGGATCAACTCGTCTTGCAAGCAAGTTTGATAGGATAACCAGAATCAAACCGACTACGGATTGGTAAAGACCGGCTGCTGAGGCCATACCGATATCTGCTGTCTGAGTCAAACCATTAAAGACATATACATCCAAAACGTTGGTTACATTGTAAAGCTGACCAGCATTGTGTGGGATTTGATAGAAGAGACCAAAGTCTGCACGGAAGATATTTCCGACTGCAAGGATGGTCAAGACTGTTACAAGCGGAGTCAACTGAGGAATGGTTACGTTGCGAATACGTTGCCACTTGCTAGCCCCGTCCACTGTTGCTGCTTCGTAGTAGGTGGGGTCAATTCCCATGATCGTCGCATAGTACATGACACTGCTATATCCAAAGCCTTTCCAAATACCTAGGAAAAGGAGAAGGTATGGCCAAATGCCTAAGTCAGCGTAGAAGTTGACTTCCTTCATGCCAATGGATGTTAGGAAATGGTTGAAGACCCCTTTGTCAATGTTTAGGAAGGCATCTGTAAAGAAACTGATGATAACCCATGACAGGAAGTAAGGGAACAACATAGACGTTTGGAAAATTTTAACCATTCTCTTAGAGCGAAGCTCGCTGAGGATGATGGCAATCCCTACTGATACAATCAAACCGATAAAGATAAAGCCGAGATTATAGAGAACGGTATTTCGAGTGATGATAAAGGCATCTTTTGAACTAAACAAGAATCTGAAATTATCTAACCCGACCCATTTACTATTCACAATACTATCTATGAAACCATTACTGGTCATATGGTAGTCTTTAAAGGCGACCACATTCCCAAATACTGGAATGTAAAAGAATAGAATCAACCAGAGTGCCCCTGGTAAAACCATCAAGAGAAAGATCCAGTTATCTCTCAAGGTCTTTGAAAACTTTTTCATAATTTCCTCCCTTTTTATTCCTAAAAACTGATTTCATCGAATTTTTAGGTTTGATAACGATTACATTATTAGTATACTCCTATTTGAAGGTCAGGTTAAACTACTAATTATAGAAAAAACTCCACAAATTATTTTTTGTGGAGAAGTTTTTTATAAGAAATAGGTTTCACGAGAAACACTCTGACTCGGAAAAGATGCCTTTAAGTCGTATAAATCGTCGATGCGGTCGCAATAGTATGCCACTGGTTGGCTGTAGTGGCTGCGAAATCCTTGTCTGCGTAGAAGTCAGTAAATGGTAAGATTTCAACCTCTAACTCGTCGATGCGGTCAATCTGTCCTGCCAGATAAGCCTCGATGCGGCTTTCTGCGCGTTTGATGCGTTGCAAAAGTCCGCCCATACGGATATCAACCGTATCCAAACCAAAGACCTTGTTTTCTTTCAACCATTGACGGCTAAAGAGGGTATGGAAATGTTCGATTTGGCTTCTAAGTTTTGGTAATTCTTGTCTTGCGATTTCTTTCAGATTTTCTTTATCATCCGCTTGGTAGGCCTGACGAATGCGTCGGCCCACATCCACTTTACTACTTAAAATCTGGTTCAACTGGGCCTGAGTTTCAAAGAGATAAGAGTAGGCGCCAGCTTTTTCTTTGATTTCAGCAAGCGTCTCAGCAGCCTGAGCGAAGTGCGGCTTGTCCTGTTCAGGTGTCATGTGCTGGTCAAGAATCGGGCAAAGAACATCCTGATAAAAGACGTAGCGGTTGGGATTGATCCCGCTGAGATTGCCTGGTAGGTCTGGCAAGAGATTAGCTAGGTCAATCTGCATAAAGTCCTCAACCGAAAGACCTGTATTGGTCTTGAAGTGAGCAGACAAACGGTCTAGGTCATTGCGGTAGCTGAGTTCTGCCCAGTTTTGCAAGCTGGGTAGGATAGAAAACTGAGCTGTCTCGCCACCATTGTCCCCCCAACCAGTCACAATGACTTCCTTGATTTGATTGGCACGGCAGGCTTTATTGGCCTCAATAGCGATGAGACGGCTGAAATGGTTGTGTGGGGTAAAACCAATCCATTTCCAAGCCCCGCCTGCGAATGCGATATCTTGGCTAATCTTGTGGTGATTGCGGAAGTTACGGTTGTATTTTTCTTCGCTATCTTGGTAATAATCCCAATAAACCAAGGTTACACGATCTTTGAGACGGTCTAGGTAGACACGAGTTTCCTCAGGAATTTCCACATCGCGGTCGTACTGGCCATCTGCTGACATGAGTTTGAAAAACATGTCACTCCACATTTGGCAGTGGAAACCATACTTATCGGCAATATCCAGCACGCGCTCCAAGTGTTGGCACATGAGGAGACTACGGTCCACAACACCGTTCAAAATGAGGTAGCGCCCCAAACCAACCAAGTGGGCTTCGTCCATCCCGATATTGACCTTGCGTGTCTGCAGTTTAGACAGAGTGGCAAACATCCCGTCAATCAAATCATAAACCTTTTTTTCGCCAATAAGGAGAATATCCTCCACATCACGGAGTTCTTGCACTTCCTTAACCCCCCATTTGACGAAGGCCGACAAGTGGGCCAAGGTCTGGATACAAGGCACAAAGGTCATGTCAAACTGCTGGGCGTAGGCTTCTATTTCCTGCAACTCCTCAGCCGAGTAGGCACCACGGAAATAACCAAAGTAAGGTTGTCCCTCAATCTGATAAGTATCTTCCATGTAAAGCTCAAAGGTTGAGTAGCCCATGAGAGCCAAGACCTCAATCATCTGCTTAGCAGAAGCGACATTCAGCACCGCATTTCGGGAACAGTCTGCCATGTAGGCCAAATCTTCATAAGCCGCCTGCTCCCCAATCGCTACTTTGTCACCTTCTACTAGAGCTGTTGCTAGCACTGACAAGGCACGGTAGAGTTGATGGGGTTTGCGATAGGTTAGTTGATAGTGCCCACTTTCACCCTTGATAGAGATAGAGGCTTGGTCAGACTGAGCGACTGCAACTTCCACATCTGGTAAAGAGATATGCTTTGTCAGCAAGTCGATTGCCTGAGTTTGTTTGGGACTAAGCCCCGTAAATCTTACCATTGGTTTTCCTCCTGTAGCCAGTTGACAAGGGCACCGTAGAGATTGGCATCTGCATGATAGGTGCAAGCTTGGATAACAGGTGCGACCGTGTATTCTTCGTAGGTTTCGACAAATGCTTCGACAGCTTGTTTGACGCCTTGGATAAAATCTGGATTTTGACTGATGGAGCCTCCCAGACTAATGACATCTGGATCGATCAGATACTGAATATTGAGCAAGCCTTGAGCTAGATTACGGTTCATGCGCTCAATGGCTTCTTGGCAAAGGGCATTTCCTGCTGCGGCCTCTTGGTAAATCTTGCGACCATCCCAGTCAGTCTGACCAGATTTTTCAATCACGTATCGAACCATGTTCCCTGTAGATGCTAGTTGCGACCAGTTGTTGAGCTTTTCTGCTGGTGCAATGGTTGTCATATAGCCAAACTCTCCTCCCAAGCCGTGACGACCACGGTGAAGTTTGCCATTGATAATCATGGCACCGCCAATTCCTGTCCCAATCACGACACAGGCTGCATTTTCAATCTCTGGGTGAGCCAGCAGTTCACTCAGTCCAACACAGTTGGCATCATTTTCTAGATGGATAGGGAGTTGATGATGAGCAAGGGTCTCATACCAAGAAAAGCCATGGATGTAAGGTACGGCACTGATTCCCTCAATGACACCTGTTTCTTGATTGACCGCGCCTGGAACGCTCATGGCAATGCCCTTATAATCTTTCTCTGCCAAGCATTGGTCTAGCCAAGTCAGTAAATCTTCTAGGGTTTCTGGTGTCGGTGTACTTGTCTTATCTAGTATTTTTCCATCAGGAGTCAGACTGGCAAACTTAATCCCAGTCCCTCCGATATCAATGGTTGCAATCGTCATATTTTCACCAAAAAAGGGACGAATCAGTAGTTAATCCTTACTCTTTCGCCCCTCCTTTCTATCTCATAGTATTCGTTATCAAACACTTTAAAACTGTTAAATGTCTTCTTTTTTAATCAATTCTGTACGAATTTCTTGTGGCGCTAAGAGTCCTGAATGAACGGGATATGGTCGCTCAAGTAAGTCAAGAATGGTTTGTTGGTGTTCTGATATGCGAACATTTTCTTGACTCATATTGTAGTAACGGAGGACATATCCTTCTTCATTTTCCGCCACTTTAAAGGCTGTTGGGCAAACTTGTGGTAAGCTGAGTGCCGCATGACTCAAGAGGCTACCAGTTGCAGCAACACTTCCTTCTTGTTTAGCAACTTGAAGACTAGTGAATGGTGTTTGGAAGGCTTTAGCACGACGGAAGGCTGAGAAGCGCTCCCCTGCTTGGTGGCATTCAAGTGTAAACTCGACTTCAAACTCACGCAAGCATTGAGCCTCTGGTGTTGGGAAGTAACCCCAGTCACCTAATTCACCTGAGGCACGAAGAATGGTCACGGCAATGGTATCGTCTCCAAGGATTTCGTACTCATGCAATCCTTTATTTGCCACCGTCACTCCTTTTTCATCATCATAAAGGCTGACAAAGGCTTGTTGGTGTTGTGGATTTTCAGGATTTTCCCAAGAAGCAGCTGGTTTGTTTGGTCGTGTCACCACCTCATAGATGCTTTCAGAGTCATTGCTTGGACGTGTGTTATGAGTCTTAACCAAGAGACGGATACGGTGGTCCTTGGCTGTGTTAGTAAAGCGAGTCTTGAAGCGGATTTGTGGATTATCAACAAAGACGGTCATCTCTGTTTCCAGAGGAAGAGTTGTCAATTCTTCTGAGCGCCCAGCTTCACGCGTCATAAACTCGATGATGCCTCTTTGTTCCGCATCCAGTTTTTCGTCTGCACTTACTGGAATTGTCAATTCATGCTTGAGCAAAATCTTGGCAAAACGTGCTGTATTTTCCAAGACTTCACAGCCTTTTAGCTCGGCGTAGATAGGCTCTGTTCCTTTTGGTTGGAAATAGATGTACTCATTTCCAATGTCACCACGGTCTTCAAAGCGAATAACATCTTCATAAGCTTCATGAGTTGTCTTGTCGTAGACCGTGATGTTTTCATCCACACTGACCGTTACAAATGGCGTATCAATCACTCCATTTTGGTAAATACCGTCACGGTGTTCTTGTTCTCCTTCAAGCAATTGGAAGGTTGTCCAAGAAAGTGATGCTAGATGAACAGGGACTGTCACGCGCACTTGTCGAGCGATACGAGCCTGACGGAACTTGTCTTTTGGCAAATCATACTCAAAATTAGCTCCCAAATCTTCGATTTTCGCTTCTACAGCATGTCCTTCCAAGTCTTCGACACGGTAGCTTGGCAAGGTCAAGGCTGCCATCTTCTTATAGCCTTCTGTTGGGTGCAATTCTTTGAAATCACAAGTCGCTACATCAATCACGGTGCTGACCGTATCAACCTTGTCGTGCAAGCCTGTGTTGATGACGGTAAAGAGACGGTCGCTTTGCGCTTCGTGGGTTGCAATTTTACCCTTCCACTCGTTGAGAAGGTTGGTCTTAACGAAATTTCCAACTTGGTTGACCTTGGCAAAACGTGTTTCCATCTCACGGTGAACCTCGTCCACACTACAGCCACAGATACTGTCATGGGGCGCATTTTGTAGAAGGACTTTCCAAGCATAGGTCAACTGGTCCTTATGATTGTGACCACCAGTGATGACAGTCAATGGCTCCACTACTTGTTCTAGGAGATTGCTATTTTCTTGGAAGGCTTGTTTGAGGTAAATGCGTGATGAAGAAGTGTTGGCAAGCGTGTACCAACCATCTGTTTCCTGACTGGTCAACTCACCTGTAACTGTTGATAACTGCTCTGGCAAAGCACTTTCTACTGCATGGACATAGTCATCAAAGGAACTATGAACAAAAGTCACATCTGGGAAGAGTTCATTTGCCACACGAATGGCTTCACTCAGATTGCGCTGTACAGGCTGGTGATCACATCCGTTCATCATCAACCATTGGTTTGTCGAAGCGTAGTCACGCACGTCTGACAATTTTTGTTTCCAGAAAGTTAGGGCCTCGTCCTTATCAACTGGAATTTCATTCCCGTTACTGTACCAGTTGGCAAAGAGGATACCGAGGACACGACTTCCGTCTGCACCCTGCCAGTACATTTCTGAAAACTGGGAAGTAAACTGCTCATCTTCGAGGACTTGGTTGTCAAACCCAATCGGCTTCACACCACGCCCAAAAGCTGCCACGTGAATGCCTGATTTTTGAAGGATTTGAGGAGCTTGTCCCATATTTCCAAAGGTATCTGGGAAGTAACCAATCTGGGTTGATTTGCCCCATTTTGCACATTCTGCTTGACCAATCAAGGTATTGCGAACATTGGCTTCACTAGAAATCAAGTAATCATCCTGCAAGATGTAAAAGGGACCAATTTTGAGTTTGCCTTGGTCGATGTAACCTTGGACTTTGTCGCGATTTTCAGGGCGAATTTCCAAATAGTCATCAAGGACAATGGTTTGGCCATCCAAGTGGAAACTCTTGAACTCAGGGTCATTTTCAAAAAGGTCAAAAAGATTATCAAATAATTCCACCAACTGCATACGGTGGCTTTCAAAAGGTAAGTACCACTCACGGTCCCAGTGACTATGTGAGATAATATGTACAACAACATTTTCCATGAAGTAAAACCTCATTCTAAATTTAAATTTTAACGTTTTAAATGTAAAGGTGTGATTCTGACACGAATCGGTGAAACTAAAGCGAGCTCCTTATACTCAATAAAAATCAAAGAGCAAACTAGGAAGCTAGCCGCAGTCTGCTCAAAGCACTGCTTTGAGGTTGTGGATAGAACTGATGAAGTCAGTAACCATACCTACGGCAAGGCGAAGCTGATATGGTTTGAAGAGATTTTCGAAGAGTATTAGCGAATATCCAGATAATCCAAGACTAATTCACAGAACATCATGTTGGCCCAAGAGAACCATTCACGTGAGTAGAGCGTTGGGTCATCCACGTGGAAGCTTTCATGCATAACACCTGTTCCACCATCGCAGGCAACCAGCTGATCCAGCAAGTATTTTTTCTCTGCCTTATCTCTTGTTGTCAAACCTTGGATAGAAAGGGCAATGGGCCAGATATAGCGATAGAAGGTATGAGAACTTCCGAGACCACTAGCATATTCACCTTGGTAGAAATATGGATTTTCAGGGCTCAGAATGGTACGGCGTGTGGCTTGATACACTTCGTCTTCAATGTCGCAATAGCCCAGATAAGGCGCAGCCAGCAGACTCGGTACATTTGGATCATCCATGATGCTAGCATTTCCTAGGCCATCCACTTCAAAGGCGTAAATCTTTTCACCCTTGCTGTTGGAGGTATAAGCGTAGTTTTCGATTCCTTCTTGAATCTCAGCTTGCAGACGTTTAGCGTCTGCCACGATGTTTTGGCTATCAGCTAGGTCTAGTTCTGCAAAGATTTCTTGCACATAGCCCAAGACGACTACGGCAAACATATTGGACGGAATCAAATAGCTATACTGGCAGCAGTCATCACTCGGACGAAAGGCTGACCAGGTCATACCTGTCACTGCAAAGTCAGGTCCAAATCCATCATTTACCAAGGTATCTTCCTTGCGGTCTGTATCCCGAACAAAACGATAAGGAGAATTCTTGTGGTCTTGTTCCACCATCCACAGATGAAGAATTTCCTTGGTCGCTGCGACAAAAGTCTCATCAAATTGACTGGTCTCGCCAGTCTCTTTCCAAAGGAGATAAGCCAACTGCAAAGGATAGCAAAGCGAGTCCACCTCGTACTTGCGTTCCCAAATCCAACCATTAAGGTCGGTATGGTCAGTCTCGTGGTGGCCCTTCCAGTTTTCCTCAATGTTAAAGGAGTTGGCATACGGATCTTTGAGTACTAGGGTCATTTGACGCTTGACCAAACCTGCAATGGTCTGACGCAAGAGAGGATCTTTTTTTGCCACATGCAGGTAGGGTCTGAGTTGGGCTGTCGAATCCCGAAGCCACATGGCAGGAATATCCCCTGTCAGTACAAAGGTCGAGCCATCTTCGAGGATTTCAACTGTATTGTCCAAGGTGTCTGTATAGCAACGCTCGAAGACATCCACCCACTCCGGATGGTCCTTGACCCGCTCTGCTACTTCATCCAGCCATTCTCTAACAATTTCTTTCGAATAAATCATCGTGCAGTTTCCTCTTTCAAACAAGTTTCATGTTCAGTATATAGTTTTTGAGACAGAAAATACATACACAAATGATAGTCATTTTTCTACAAAATTGCTTACTTTCGAACCCCATATCTAAAGGTCTCATTTTTCTGATATAATGTAGAAAAACAGCTAAAGGAAATACCATGAAACCACTACTTGAAACCATCGATACCCGCTTTGGTACTGCTAGCAAGCATGCCTTCTCTCGGGGAAATACCCTGCCTTACACAGGCGTGCCTTTTGGGATGAATTATTTTGTGCCCCAGACCAGCGATCAGGAGGGAGCTTGGTTTTTCGATCCGCATCTGCCCATTTTTCAGGGGATTCGATTAACTCACCAGCCCAGCCCTTGGATTGGGGACTACTCTTGGCTCCTTCTGACACCTGTCACAGGTCAGCTTGGGGGAGACCGTCTCTTTCACCGCCAGTCTTCTTATGATATAGATAAAGCTTGCTTCCAGCCTCACTATTTGAAACTCTTTTCTCTGCGCTATCAGATTGAAACCCAGCTCACACCGACTTGCTATGGCGCTTCTATTCGTTTGGAACAAAAGCAAGGCAAAAACCTCTCCCTCTATCTTCACGTAGCAGATGAACTGACCGTAGAGCAAGTAGATAAGCGGACTCTTGTCCTAAGACAAGAAGGCAAAACTGAGACCAATAAAAATCCACTGATACTCTTCACCGCCCTACAAATAAATACGGATATTCTTGCTGTCAACCAAGAAAGCGGAAACTGGCGGATTGACTTCGCAAATAGCCATGCCGAGATTCAACTAGCGACTTCCTTTATTTCTCCTTCTCAAGCGCTGCTCAATCTACCTCAAACGGACTTCGATAGCTGTAAAGAAAATGCACAAGCGGACTGGGAAAATCTCCTCCATCGTTTTGATATTATGGAGACAGGAAAAGCTGACCGAACCTTCTTTGATCACTGCCTTTACAGACTCTTCCTCTTCCCACAGACTTTTTATGAGGTTAATGAATCAGGGCAAGCCATTCACATGGACCTGACTACTGGTACTGTCAAACCCGGCGTCCTCTTTAGCAACAATGGTTTCTGGGATACCTTCCGCACCACCTTCCCCCTCTTTGCCCTTATCATACCGGAGCACTATCACCACTTTTTAGAAGGTTTCCTCAATAGCTACCACGATACTGGATTCCTGCCAAAATGGCTGGCCCCAGATGAACGTGGCATGATGCCTGGTACCCTGCTAGATGGCGTTATCGCAGATAGCGCCTGCAAGGATATGGCCCCCGACTTGGAAGAAGAACTCCTCCAAGCCATGCTTGAAACAGCCACCAAATCCGACCCTCTCGGCATCAATGGCCGCCACGGACTAGCCCAATACCAAGAACTTGGCTACCTCTCTACCGACCACCACGAAAGCGTCAGCCACACCCTAGACTACGCCTATAGTGATTTTTGCATCGCCAGCTGTGCCGAAAAACTAGGTCAGAATGACATCGCGGAAACTTATAGAACTGCGTCTCAAAATTACCGTCATCTATTTGATGCTGAAACAGGTTACATGCGAGCGCGTGATTATCAAGGAAACTTCCGCCCTGACTTCTCTCCCTATAGTTGGGGACGCGACTACGCCGAATGCTCTGCCATTCAAGCGACTTTAGGCGTCCTCCATGACATCCCAGGCTTAATCCAGCTTATGGGTGGAAAAGAAGCCTTCAGCAATTATCTTTTGAAAGCCTGTCAGGACGCTCCTCTCTTTGAAACCACCGGCTATGGTTACGAGATTCATGAAATGAGCGAGATGGCAACAGCTCCCTTTGGACAACTCGCCATCTCTAACCAGCCTAGCTTCCACATTCCATATCTCTTTCGCTACAGCAACCACCCAGACTACACTGCCCTTCTCATCAAGACCTTGCGTCAAAAAGCCTTTCACCCCAGCTGGCAAGCCTATCCTGGCGATGAGGACAATGGCAGTCTCTCTGCTTGGTATATCTGGTCAGCTCTGGGATTCTACCCAACCTGTCCAGGCAAACCAAGTTACGATCTC
The DNA here is from genome assembly GCF_001810825.1 of Streptococcus sp. HMSC076C08. Lineage (GTDB taxonomy): Bacteria > Bacillota > Bacilli > Lactobacillales > Streptococcaceae > Streptococcus. The sequence goes on from NZ_KV802736.1 coordinate 200,497, forward strand.
GGAATTCCTCTCTTTGACCATCTCCGTATCTACCTGGCTAAGGAAAATAAATGGCTGGATATCCATGCCAAGCAAAACCACAGCCACTTCAACTTTGTCAAAGAATGCCGATTGGACAAGACCATAGTATCTAGCCTTCAACACCAAGACCTCTTGAAAGCTGAGCAACTGACCTTCACCCTCAGCTGGCTACCAAATCACTCCTAACCAAAAGAACCTTTGCATCGCGCAAAGGTTCTTCTTTTATGAAACTTGGACCTGAAGCTGGTCAACCAGCTGACCATCTACTGTCAAATTCAGATAAAAATCTAAGCTTTTATCTCCTGCAAAATACAAGGTTGGTAGCGTTAGCCTTTTTTCAGTCTCACCAGCTTGAAACGTAAGGACTTGAATCTCGTCCCGATAGGCGACACCATGCACACCTGTCCCTGGTTGAATCGAAATCTTAGCTTCTAAAGGACTGCTAAATTCTATGCGCTTCACTGTAAAGTAGACATTTTCTCCCTTGGTCACAGCTAGACTTTTTTCTGAAAACTCTAGTTGCTGAACAGTTTCTTTTTTCGACAAGGTAGGTGTTTTATAGAGTGAAATCTTGGTCAACAAAGGCAAAGCCTGTGCCTCTGTAATGGTCACGCGTATCTTCTGCGCCTCAACGACTGATCCTCGTAAGAGACGTTTGTAGCCAACAGTATAACCAGAGCCAAACTCCTGCCAGACGCCATCCAACTCTACCTGAACATGGAAAGCAGCGATGCGTTGCCCCAGCTTCAAATCTTCTCTTAACTCAATCACATCAAAAGTTTTAGGTGATCCTAAATCGAGCTCTAATTGGATTGGCAACTCTGCATCACTTGCCCAAGAACTAGCCTCCAGTCCATCTGTCAGATGATGACAAGCAAAGTCTGATGATAGAGCCGGACCAGATACCTTGGCTCCCAAAGCCAAATCCTCTTTATAGAGTTCGTCACGGTAGACAGCAAATTCATACAGTCGCCGGATATCTTTTTCGTCAAAGAGGCCATCTTGGTTCGGTGGGATATTAAGCAAGAGTGGAGTTCCCCGCCCTACCGAGTGAAAGTAGATTTCGACCAACTCCTCGAGAGACTTGGGGTCCTGATCCTCATGGTAAAACCAGCCCGGCCGAAGAGAAACATCTGCCTCACCGATTGAAAATAGCGTCCCAAAGGGGTCTCCTTGCTGTAGATAATCTAATTCCGCCTCTGTTCCTAACTGGTCTGGCTTGACTTTTTGCCACAAGGGATCCCCTGCATAGCCTCGTTCATTTCCAATCCAGCGAATACTAGTTCCCTCAGTTGAGAAAATCAAACAATCGCCCTGCAAGTCACGAATGGTTTCAAACCAAGTCTCAAACTCATAGTTGACTTGCTGGGCCCCTTCTCCTCGAGCACCATCTATCCACACCTCAGTGAACTTACCGACATTCCCATAGGCAGGATTTGACAAAATTTCCTTCAATTGAGCCAGATAGTAGGCATTGTAGTCCGCTTCTCGGTCCACGTGATAGAGGGAACTGTGAGCATCCCAAGGAGACAAATACACTCCCAAATCCATGTCAAACTCAGTCGCAGCTTGGGAAACCTCAAGGAGCAAGTCCCCCTTTCCATCCCTCCAAGGGCTAGCCTTGACCGAATAGTCTGTATGGGCTGTCGGGTAGAGCACAAAACCATCATGGTGCTTAACCACCAAAATCAGTTTTTTAAAACCCGTTTCTTTGAGTACCCGAACCCATTCACGCGCATCCAACTTAGTCGGGTTAAAACGCATAGGATCCTCTTGCCCACTTCCCCATTCCTGGTCATAAAAGGTATTGGGACCAAAATGGATAAAGGCAGCTAGTTCATCCTCTAAATAAGCTAGCTGGGTCTGACTTGGTAATGGTCCATGCGGCTTTATTTTCGTCATCATCTCATATCTCTTTCTCTGATTATTTCTCTTGTTCCCAAAGTTATCCACAGGTTGTGGATAAGAAAACCTGCCTAAAGACTAGTTTTTTCAGTCTCTAGCTCACCTGTCACCCTAAACAGACCTTTATCAAATAGCTCTGTACTAGGGTTTATACTAGCTTTCCAGAAATTCACTAACATACGGAACTATTTTCAGGATACTTCAACACCCTGAGTTGTATGTCATTTTCCCCTAGACTTATCCACAGACTGTGAATAAACTATTGTTCCGGACTGCTCTCTCCTTGACTATAACAAAAAGCGATAGTAGCGTCAATATGACGAAGATTCCTTCCTAAATCCCCTGAAAAGATTCTATAATTTGTACAATCGTAGCTTTTGCATTCGTCAGCTAGTGAGAATCAGCCAGTAGAAAATGACTTCTTTATCACATTCTGAACAGCTCAGCTGTAGTGCTATTACGGCCACAACCTACTCAGATAATCGTTTCTAGCAAAAAATCCCGCAGATTTGCGGGATCTTCTCTTGCATCAATGCGCCAACATTTCTTGGGCAATTTCTTGGCCAGATAGGTTATCTGGATAGTAGGTTGGCCAGTTATCCATCTCTTCAAAGAGGGCTTCTTGGCTAGTACCTCCAAAGAAGATATGGAAATGTTCTGCCTTGACTGGGGCGATATTGTGGTCACTAAACTGAACGTACTTGAACTGTCCAGCATCCGCATCTGTCGCTTCAAAGAGGAAGCGCACGCCACGATTGCCTTTCTTATAAGTCAAGATTTTCTTGCCGACATACTTGTAGGTGAATTTCTTGCTTTGGCCACCTTGAACAAATTCCATAGTATTATCCGTAATGTTGATTTTAGTCACATCTGTCTGATAGCCTTTTCTATAGTAGGCCTTGTACTCATCCTTGGTCATCTTGCCAGTCAACTTAGCCTTGTAGTCAAAGACTTGATCAAAGGTTCCATCCTCAAGGAAAGGATAAACTGACTGCCAGTTGCCTACATAGTCACTCAAGGTACGGTCTTTGACATCTGCATCCTCAAAGTAACCATTGTGAACTGTCTTGGTATTTTCTTCCTTCTCTGGCTCGATTTCTGGTCCTTCTTGGTCCGTTGTCTGCTTCAAAGCCTTGAGGTTTTTCTCCATCACGGAGATATAGTCCTCACCAGCCTTGGTTGCTTCTTCTGTCAAACTTTCTAGCGGATTGAGCACGTCTAGTTTGACACCTGTTTCTTTGGAAAGGGTATTGGCAAGGGCTTGAGAGGCATTCTCTTCAAAGTAGATATAAGAAATCTTGTTTTTCTTGATATACTCTGTCAATTCTGCTAAACGTGCAGCTGATGGTTCTGCATCTGGTGAGAGACCTGAGATGGATACTTGCTTGAGACCGTAGTCCAAAGCCAAGTATCGGAAGGCTGCGTGCTGGGTCACAAAACTCTTTTGTTTAGCTTGAGACAAGCCATCTGTATAGGCCTTGTCCAAGGCTTGCAATTTTTCGATATAGGCAGCCGCATTCTTCTCAAAAGTCTCTTTTTTATCAGGATAATCTGCTGACAAGCTGTCACGGATATGCTCTACCAGTTTGATGGCGCGTGCTGGTGAAAGCCAAACGTGGGGATCGTAGTCGTGATGGTGACCCTCACCACCATGATCATGCCCTTCCTCTTCTTCCTCACCACCTGGCAAGAGGAGCATATCACCTGTCGCCTTGATGGTTTTCACTTTTTTCTTATCCAAGGATTCTAGTAATTTTGGAACCCAAGTTTCCATATTTTCATTTTCATAGACAAAGGTATCTGCATCTTGGATTTTAGCAACTGCCTTAGCAGACGGTTCATATTCATGGGGTTCTGTACCAGCACCGATTAGAAGTTCTACATTAGCGGTATCTCCTGCGACTTGTTTGGTAAATTCGTAGACAGGGTAAAAGGTTGTCACGATATTTAGCTTCCCATCTGCCTGCTTTTGATTGGAACAAGCCACTAAAAACAAGGCACATAGACTAGCTAGTAGTATGCTCAGTTTTTTCATTTCATTCTCCTATTTGATAAAACGTTTCAGTAGACTGACTAACAAAAAGACAGCTACAAAGATAATGGTGATACTAGCGCTGGCAGGTGTTTCCGCATAGTAGGAAATATAGAGACCTGCCACCATTCCCAAAAAGCCAATAGCGCTGGCTAGTAACATAACGGATTTAAAGTTTTTCCCCAGACGCAGGGCAATACTAGCCGGCAAGACCATAATGGTCGATACCAAAAGGGCTCCTGCCGCTGGTATCATAAGGGCAATGGCCACCCCTGTCACCATGTTAAAAAGAATAGACATGGTACGAACTGGAAGTCCATCTACAAAGGCCGTGTCCTCATCAAAAGTCAGGATATACATTGGTCGCAAGAACAAGAAAGTCAAGAGTAAAACGACCGCCGCAATAGCAAAGAGGAATATCACCTGCTCCTGGCTAATGGTCACAATCGAACCAAAGAGATACTGGTCCAAACTCATGGAACTCGAACTTTTTCCCTTACTCATCACAATAAGGGAGACTGCAAGCCCTGTAGACATGAGGATGGCAGTTCCGATTTCCATAAAGTTCTTATAGACTGTACGGAGATACTCTAGAAAGACCGCAGCGATCAAGACGATAGCAATGGTTGAAATAGTTGGAGAAATCCCCAAAACCAGACCAAAGGCTACACCAGACAAAGAAACGTGGCTGAGTGTATCACTCATGAGACTCTGACGACGTAAGATAAGGAAGGTCCCGAGAACTGGAGAAAAGAGACTCATGGCAATGACCGCCAAGAAGGCACGCTGCATGAAGTCATAGGATAACAAACTAAGCATGGTCCACCTCCTGGTCGCTTTCGTGAACATTGAAACAACGCCACGGCGAGTCTTGATTGCGCACTAGATGGATATTGCGATCCGCATAGTCCTTGACCTCCTCAGGGTCATGGGTAATCATCAAAACAGCCTTGCCATGATGGTGGGCACTATGGTGCATGAGTTCGTAAAATTCATTTTTACTCCCTGCATCCATCCCTGTCGTCGGCTCATCTAGGACAAAGATATCTGGGTCAGAAGCAAACATCCGAGCAATCACTGCTCGTTGCTTTTGCCCTCCCGAAAGGGAGCCAATTCGTTTGTCACGGTGTTCCCACATACCAACTGAGTCTAGACTGGCCTTGATATGCTCCTCATCATGGGCGTTCAAACGACGAAACCAACCCTTTCGCGGATAGCGACCCGACTTGACAAATTCATAAACTGTACTTGGAAATCCAGCATTAAAACTGGCAATCTGCTGGGGAAGATAAGCTATCCTAAGCTTTTTCCCATGAGTGTTTGTCTTTGAGACGGTTACCTTGCCAAATCTCGGCTGCAAGATGCCTAGACTAGCCTTGATCAGCGTCGTCTTGGCAGCTCCATTTTCACCAGTCAAGGTGACAAACTCCCCGCTATCAACACTGTAGTTGATGTGCTCGAGGACAGGCTCTTTGTCATAATAGAAAGACAAGTCCTCTACTGTAATATACCGCATTATTTGATTTCTCCTACTAAAGCAGTTAAAAACCGCTGGATGACTTCTTGTTCATTTGGAGTAAACTGATTTGCTACTTGTTCATAGGCTGAGAGCGTGTGTTCATGATGATGGTGGTGTTCTGCCGCTACTGGTCGAGCTAGCTCTGTCAGTTGATAAAAGATCACACGCGCATCCTTGGGATCTCTGGATGTCTCTAACATACCCTCTTTGACCAAAGACTTGATAGCCTTGGTCACTGCCGCCTGACTGACATTGAGGCGACGGGCTAACTCCGAGTTGGTTAAGGATTCTTCTGACAAGAGCATGAGGATGTGTTCCTGAGTATTGGTCAAGGCTACATCACTGGTACAATGCCCGATCAGAATTTCATGCTGGTTCTCAGATCTCAAGATCACCTCGTTTAAAAAGTTATCGATTTCCTGTGCAAGCTGTCTCATGTGTTACTCCTTCCCAAGCTATCTTTTCGTAAAAAAAATTAGATAGGCACCGATTCTTTACTGGTTAATTATATCATAAACCAAAAAAGAGTCAAGGGAAAAAGGCGTAAAAACGTTTCCCTAGACTCTTCTAGATATGAAATTTAACCTATTTTAGCTTTGGTTTTCGACTCGATAAGATACCTGCCAAACCAGCAACCATTCCCATCAAGAGCAAGAAGATGGACTGTTCACTTCCTGTATTTGGGAGGGCTTTTTCTGAGACAACTGCCTTCTTGCTAAATTGACCTGCCACCTCATAAGTCAATGGCACATTTGTAGTCGCATCGTTAGCAGCTGCATTCGTTTGAGGTGTTTCTACTGGTAGACTAAAAGTTGTAGAGTCCACAGAAATCGTCCGTGAGTTCGGATTGATCTTTTCATACTGGGTCAAATCAGCAGTTTTCAGATACTCTTCAAAGGCTGCATCCATAGAAGGACCTTCTTCACGCGCACCACCCAACATCGTGTAGCCATCACCACCCGCAGCTAGGAAATCATTGGTTGCAAGATAGTAAGTTTTTGCGAGGTCTAGGAGATCATAACGACCAGTCGTGCGGTTTTTGACCTGGATAGCCAAGACACGTTTACCTGATGGTAGGTTGGTATCATAGTAGACCTTCACACCTGAAACTTGCAAGAAGCCACCACTTGGTTCTAGCAATGGTTGCCCGTTCTCATCCAAGACCTTCTTGCCATCCTTATCGACCTGCAAGATAGATCCGAGTGACTTTTCAAACATATCCAATACTTGTTGCCCCGTCACTTGGATTTGTGAGATGGTATTTCCAAATGGAAGAACGGCAATGACATTTCCTTTAGTGATCGGTTTGCCTTTTGCAATGGTTTCACGCAAGCCACCACCATTTGTCACAGCGATGTCTGTCGGATGGCTAAATCCTGTCTGACCGTACTGATAGAGGGAGTCTGCTACGACGTTTCCGAGGTTGGTTTCACGAACCCGAACATTTTCACGATCTCCGTTGAGTTCCACAGGGCTGTTTGAGACAATCTCAACAGCATTTTCAGCATCGTATTTTTGTTTAATGTCTTTGACTAGTTTTTCAACTGTAGGATTAGCTGGTAATTTTTTAGCATCAGCAGCCGGAATCTGAGTTGGATTGCCCAAAAGCTGACGTGATTTGTAGGTGATTTTTCCTACATTATGAAGGTAGCTTCCCGTCTGGTTATAGGTAACATTATCTCCATAGGTCGTTGATTCTACTGTATGAGAGTGACCGTCGATTACTGTTACGCGTTTCCCTTTCAAACGAGGATTTTTAGAGAGAGCTTCTGCCAAGGTTGAACCACGCCACTCGACTGGAGTTGTGGTATCTACACCCAAGTGAGCAAGCACAACATAGTGTTTGTAGTCCTTACCTTCTGCACGAGCCTTGGCTTGAACTTCTTCGATGACCTTATTGACTTCAGAGATTGGATCTGTAAAAGTTACCCCTTTAATGTTTTTAGGGTGGGTTTTTGTAGCAGTTTCAGGTGTTGTCACGCCGATTACAACAAACTCATCACCTTCCACAGTCTTATCTTTATCAACGATTGTGGAAGCTTCAAAGAGACGAGCACCATTGACGTAGGTATTTGAACTAAGTAATGGGAATTTCAAGATTTCCTTGTATTTTTTAACTTCATCAAGACCAAAGTCAAACTCATGGTTTCCTACTGCCATGGCATCATACTGCATCTGATTGAGAATTTCAGCGCGTGCTTCACCCTTAGTAGAGTTGGAAATCGGTAAACCTTGGAAAGCGTCTCCCGCGTCAACAACCAGAGTATTTTGATTTGATTTTGCACGCTCCTGCTCAATGACAGTCGCTAACTTGGCATCTCCAATTACTCCTTTTTCCTCTACAATACGACCATGGACATCATTAGTGTGTAAGATAACGGTGTCCTTTTCTTCGCTTTTAGGAGATTCAGCAGGAGCTGACGGAGTTTCTGCAGGTGCAACCGCTTCTGAAGTTTCCGAAGTTTCCGGTACCGCAGGGCTCTCAACAGGAGCTGGAGTCGCCGACGTAGCAGGAGTCGCTACAACAGCTGAACTTTCTGCAGGAGTTGTTGCTTCTTCAGCGTATACTTGTCCAGCTAAGAAGGCTGGAGCTAACAGGGCTGTCGATAAGACAGGTAACAAAGAACGTTTGTTCATTTTAAAATCCCTTTCTTTTCTTTTTCTCTTTTATATTATACGCTATTTCTAAAAATTTTGAAACTTTTGACCTATTTTTATCTTAAATATTCGCCATTTAAACAAAAAAGCTTGGGTTTAAATCCCAAACTTTTAACTCATTTTATTGGAAATCTTTGATGTTCCCATCATAGGTCGCCCAGTCCTTGCTAAAGAAGCGGTCATTCATCTTATAGTCTGGAGCTGGAGTCGGATCCGTCAAGAAGGGATTGACAACCTTATCAAAAGCTAGCCAACCTAACCATCCTAGATGAATGGTATCCTTAACAAAATAAGGGTCCCCTCCATTTTTTGAAAAATCAGCAATATTGGTAAAACCCTGACTTTCTAATTGGTAACGAATTTTCTCCACTGCATGCTGGTACATCTCTTCACTGAGCCCTGTGTACTCCATCCACTTCTTGTTAACCGGCTGAATGACAAAGAGCACATTGACATTCGACTTAGCAAATTGATTGAGGACCAGCTGCAAATCATTGTACTCAGAGGACTTGAGGAAGTTGTAATTTTTTTGATACCCTTCCCATTTTTTTAAATCCTTTTGAATCTCTCTCGTATAGAAATGATTTTCCATCCCCATATCGTTATTGGTCGTATTTGCTTCTGCGTCCTTACGAACAATTTTTTCTAACTCATCATAAGAAAATTGATCCGGAAGATCTTTTAAATAGTTCTCCACGTGTTCCTTGTACTTGAGTTGTCCTCGAATGGAGAATTGTCCAAAGAGAGCGGATTGTTTTTCGTTGAATCGCGCAAAAATATCAATAGCAACCTGATCAACATCTGATAATTCTTCACCCTTTGACAGTTTTTGAACAATGCTTTTTAATGCAACATTAGGATTCTGCTTTAACAATCGAATAGCCGCATGCTTTGCAGCAATGTCACCAGATTGATTTCCCAAAAAAGCTGTCAATTGGTCGCTGTTAAAAAATCTCTGAAACGCTGCGGGTTCATAATCTGTCTCCGTAAACCACTGAGGCGAAATCACAAATACAGCCTGCTTATTCTCTATTTCTGGCAAAATTTGCTGTAGGCCAAAATATTGATTGAGAGAGGCTGCTCCTGCTTGACCTAGAAAGTAAGGACGATAGGGACGATGGTATTTTTCCGCTAAAACAGCTGGATGGACACTATCAAATCGAATCCATTCACTGGACCCTAGAAAAGGAATAAAACGCATATTTGGATCCGTAAGAGCCCTTACCTTTTGGCTTCTCTCTTTAAAACTCTCTGCACTAACAGAAGCCGCCGAGTATTTTTCCTCCGTTAGATTGTGGCTTGTTGTACTTGGATAAAAAAAGATGAGTAGCAGAACCAAAAACCCAGCAATGAAGATAGGCCCGAAGATCAGCCACAAGCGTTTAAGCATTCTTCAACTCCGTAATACCTTCTACGATTTTATTAGCCGTATTCCAGTCATCACGACCGAACTCCGTCACTGGAACACGAATGTCAAAACGGTTTTCAATCTCAACAATCAATTCAACCGTTCCCATGCTATCCAAGACACCGGCATCAAAAAGATCTTCATCCATCATGTCAGAAACATCTTCCATAAACAACTCATCAATAATTTCAATAACTTCTGATTTGATATCCATTTTTTATATCCTTTTATTTTTTAAACCATAAATCATTCAAAAATCCAGAAAAGATTAAGAATGAAACCATCACGACATGGAAGGTGACAACCATGCCAAGCAACTGAATCCAGCGATTCTCAGGTAAGGAACCCTTTCCAGCTTTTTTCCGTTCTTTATTGAGCGCTTTTTTCTTACGAACCCAAGCGTCATTGATGACCAGCCCAATCCCATGAAAAAGTCCATAGGCGATGTAGTACCAGGTCACACCATGCCAAAATCCCATAATCAGCATATTGAGAATATAGGCTACACTTGAGGTCACATTGCGATTTTTAAAGACCTTCTTTCTGGTCAACACCATAACCATCCGCATAAAGACAAAGTCACGGAACCAGAAAGACAGACTCATGTGCCAGCGATTCCAAAACTCTTTTAAATCCCTTGACAAAAAGGGCTTGTTAAAGTTGATAGGACTATGAATACCCATCAAGTTTGAAATAGCTAAGGCAAACATAGAGTAGCCCGCAAAGTCAAAGAAGAGCTCCAGACCAAAGGTGTACATGACCGCTAAAGCGTAGAGGTTAAAGAAACCACCTGTCTGCAAGGCCAAATTTTTCAGCGGAGGCAATAATGTCTCTCCTAAAATGTGAGCCAAGATAAACTTGTAGAGGAAGCCAAGCATGATATATTTGACAGCCTCTTCTAGCATATCCATCAGCTCATCCCGCTCAGGAATGGTCTCGTAATTTTCATTGAAGCGTTTGAAACGATCAATGGGACCACTTGAGAAAGTCGGCATAAAGAGAAGAAAACGTAAGAATTGCCAAATCGTTAAATCCTTGATGACACCGTCTCTCAACTCAACGATAACCCCAACTGCACGAAAAGTTAAGTAAGAAATCCCTAAAAATCCAAACAAAGATTGAGGTCCATGAATAGCAGGAGATACTTTCACAAAGACGATTGGCAATAGGGATAGAAAGCTAACTAGGTAAAATATCCATTTACTATCCCGTTGTTTCCTGTACCTTTTGTAGAAAGATACAAGCAGCACTTGCCAGATAACATAAAGGATCAAAGCGCTTATTTGATTCGTCTTTCCACCGACCAACATGGTGACGATAAAGAAGAGACTAACGTGCACCTCGTACAAGGCAAAACGTTTCTTGAAAAAAAGACCGATAAAGATAGGTAAAGTTGCAACAATTACGTATAAAAAGTACTGAAGATCACCATAAGGTTCCAAATGAGGTAGCTGTTTATAAAGCTCCATCATCTACTGTTTACCTCGTTAATCAAGCCCTTGATATCAATTTTACCATTAGGCGTTAGTGGTAAACTGTCTCGATAGAGAAACTTAGACGGCATCATATAAGACATCATGATATCAGCCAAGTCTTCCTTGATAGCCTTGGTAATATCGATATCACGCTCAAACTGCTGACGGACACCGTCTTTTAGGATGACATAGGCCAGTAGATTTTGTACCTTGTGGTCCTTGTTATAACGTGGGACAGCAACAGCCGACTCGATAAAGCGAGACTTGTTGAGGTTTTGAGAAACATCTTCAAGCTCAATACGATAACCATTAAACTTAATCTGGAAATCCATGCGTCCACCATAGAGAAGCAATCCCTCATCTGTCATGGTTCCTACATCCCCTGTGTGGTAGGCTGGAAGACCTTCGAACTCAAAGAAAGCTTCTGCTGTTTTTTCAGGATTATTCATATAGCCTTTTGAAACAGCTGGCCCAGAAACAATGATTTCTCCTTGCTCACCATTTGGAACTTTCTTACCTTCCTCATCAATGATAAAGGTTGGAGAATCAGCCTTAGTATAGCCGATTGGCAAGCGTTTGAGAGTCGCCAACATCTCATCAGTGACGGCAACTGCTGACAAAGCTACCGTCGCTTCTGTTGGTCCGTAGGCATTGATAATACGGGCATTTGGGAATCGCTCGCGCAGTTTTTGAGCTGTTTTGACTGTCAATTCTTCACCATCAAAGTAGAAATGCGTGATTCCTGGCATTTTCTCACTGTTAAAGTCTTCTGACAACATGGCCATATCTGCAAAGGATGGTGTTGAGGTCCAGATAGCAATGGGCAAGGAAAAAATCGTCGCAAAGAGTTTTTTGAAGTCCTGAGTAATGGCTGAAGGAAGAGCAAAAAGCGTACCACCCAGTGCTAAGGTTGGCGCCCAGTACATGACAGATAGGTCAAAAGAATAAGGGGGCTGAGCCAGCATTTGTGGACGACTTGGCGTCGCAAATTCCTTGTCTGTAATCATCCAGTTGGTAAAGCTGAGGAGATTGTCATGGGAAATCTGCACTCCTTTAGGCTTACCAGTCGTACCAGAAGTAAAGATAATGTAGTAATTGTCATCTCCCTTGACTGGATGGTTCATCTCGTAGCTAGAAGCTTGAGCAAAAGCTTCATGGACTTGCTCTAAATTCAGTATCGGTACGCTAGTTTGCTCTAATGGAAAATCTGAGATAGCAATAATCAAGCTTGGCTCTGCAACTTCTACGATAGCAGAAACTCGTTCCAAGGCCGAATGGCTATCAATTGGAATGTAGGCATGTCCTGACTTAGTCAACGCTACAAAGGTAGCCAACATCTCATACTCCTGACCACCAAAAACAACGACTGGAGATTTCTCAGGCAAGCCTAGTTGGTCGATAGCTACAGCCAAACTATCCGAATCAGCCTTCAGGTCACCATAAGTATGCTCTTGCCCCAAAACATTGTAAACTGGATAACTGGCTTGTGTCTGAGCAAAGTGCTCAATCGTTTCAATCATATCTTTTATCGGTTTATTAGACACTGTTCCTCTTCTCCTTTAAACTAGAACTCATTATAAATAAAGGTGCCTTGGCTCTGACCAAGGTAACTAAAAAAATAAAGCAAACCAAGCAAGATTACAAAATATAGAGCCGTCCGGCCTAAGAATACATGTAAATTTCGTTGTTTTTTCATAAGCTATCCATTAATATATTGTTTCTATTAACTATCAGTATGTATTGTTAGCATCTTATCTTCCTAACATTTTACCACTTTATCAACCTTTTTTTCAACTGTTTACCATAACTTAAAAATTGGTTTTAGCTTATTTTAAGATAAGTTAAAATATTAATGTTTTGGCCATCAAAAAAGAGCCTGAGATTTCCATCTCAAACTCTGTTGCCAATCACTCTTTTATCTTAGAAAAGTGAAAATACGAGAACTGCTAAGGCCGCACCAACAATAGGTCCTACAACTGGAATCCAAGCATAGGACCAGTCCCCGTCTCCCTTGTTTGGAATTGGCAAGATGCTGTGCATGATACGAGGTCCAAGGTCACGAGCTGGGTTCAAGGCATAACCCGTTGTCCCACCTAGTGAAAGACCGATACCGACAATCAAGGTCCCCACTGCAAAGGTCCCTAATCCTGCCTGAAGGTCATAGAGTCCCAATGCAAATATTGTCAAGAGCAAAACAAAAGTTCCAAGGATTTCGCTGATCAAGTTGGATACTGTGTTCTTGATGGCTGGTCCAGTACTAAAGGTCGCTAGGATATTGCCTGCATTTTCTTCTGCCTCATAATGCGGTTTGAATTGCAACCAAACCAAAATCTGAGCCACCATCGCTCCTGCGAATTGGGCTAGGATATAAGGGAAAACAGAAGCCCAAGAGAGCGTTCCTTTTAAGGCCATAGCAAACGTCACAGCTGGATTTAGGTGGGCTGGACTGAGCGTGCCAGATACAAAGGCCGCAACGGCTACAGCAATTCCCCATCCCATAGTAATCACAATCCATCCTGAATTGTTGCTCTTGGTTTTGGGAAGAACCACACCTGCTACAACTCCATTTCCTAGAAGGATCAGGATTAAGGTCCCCAAAAATTCTCCAAATAATTCTTTCATCATATCTTTGTCTCCATTTAAAAGAAGGGGTGGGCGACAAGGAATGCTGCCCTCCACCTCTTTTCCTTTTTTAATTTTTTAGTTCTGCCAAATCGTTTTGAGCAAGAGCTGCTTTGACATCCGCACGGTAGGCTGCTTTTTCTTCTTCAGTCCAGTCATAGAATCGTCCCATTTCATCCAGAACCGGCTCAACGATGCTATCTAAACTATCACGCATAAAGAGCATGTGGTTGGTACGACGAAGGAGGAAGTCAACTGGGCTAAGAGCCAACTCATTGCGCATTGCATAGTGAAGGGACAAGGTATCTGCCAAGCTGAGTCCTGGCGCTTGTTCCAAGCTGTGAGCAAGGGCAAAGACTTTCGGTGCATTTGAACCGTAAAGATTTGCGAGATACTGGGCTTCCTTGCTATCCAAACCACGTGACACTCCAAGTTGAGCAAAGGCTTCGATTTCTGAGTCCACATTTGCTGGGTTCAATTCTCCACCTGAAACAGGATAAGTCTTAGAGTTGATCAGTTTAAAGCTACGGTCAAATTCGGCTTTGAGGATGTCAACCACGCGCTCCATAGCTCCTTCAGCCATCTTACGGTAGTCTGTGATTTTACCACCAGCAAGGGTTAAAAGACCATTATCATCACGATCCAAGCTCGAACCACGAGAAACTGCAGATGGAGCCAAATGTTTCTCAGATGTGCTGCTTTCAAGCTTGCTGACAGCAGATTCAACATCTTCACGCGTTTTTTCTTTCGATAAATAAGCTTCGACAGTTGCAATCAAGCTATTGAAGCTCTCATCACTAATGGTTCCGTTATTTCCGCCATTGTAGTCAGAAGCGCTATTGCCTGCAATCAATGGACGAAGACCAGCCCAGCTGCTTTCGATATCATCAATGGTAATGTTTGCTTCTGGGAAGCGGTTGTTGACAATACCAAGTAGATAATCTACATCTTCCTGCGTCACTTTTGGATGTTCCAAATCACCTGTGTAGTCTGTATCCGTTGTACCAAAGTAAGTCTTGTTTTCACGTGGGAGAACAAAGACCATACGCCCGTCTCCCAAACCTGTATCAAAGTAAACTGGCTGTGAAACCTTGATCTTACTTGAATCCACTACCAAGTGAACTCCCTTAGTTGGGCGCATTTGTGAGAATTGGGTTCCCTTATTTGACAAATTACGTACCTTATCGCTCCAAGGACCTGTTGTGTTAATCACCAGACGGGCCTTGATTTCAAAGACTTGGTCTGTCAACAAATCACGAGCTACAACACCTGTAATCTTGCCACTTTCGTCAAAGAGGAAGCCTTCTGCCTTAACGTGGTTGGCAATAAGAGCACCGTCTTGGTTGGCACGTTTGATGTTTTCAATCACGAGACGCGCATCGTTATTACGGAAGTCAAGATAAATCCCACCTCCTACCAAGCCTTCTTTCTTCAAGTTTGGCTGGCGTTCCAAGACTTGATCCTTGCTCAAGACCTTGTTAGCAGCTGGCGTATTGTTAACACCTGCCAAAAGGTCGTACAAGTCCATGGCTACTTTGAGACGGAAGAGACTAAAGGTCGCTCCATCCTCATCAAAAACAGGCAAGAGCATTGGATCTGGTTTTGGAATGTGTGGAGCGATTTGTTGAACCACCGCGCGCTCAGAAACTGTATCTGATACCACTTCCACGTCAAATTGTTTGAGGTAACGCAGACCTCCGTGGACCAATTTTGTTGAACGGCTAGATGTTCCTTCTGCGAAGTCCTGCATTTCAATCAATCCAGTGTCAAGTCCACTAGCTGCCGCCTGCAAGGCTACACCAGCTCCTGTAATCCCCCCACCGATAATCAAAAGGTCCAGGGTGCGTTCCTGCATTTTTTTAATTGATAATTCTCGTGTTTTCTTTGAAAATTCCATATTTACACACTTTCTAACTGAGTCGTTTCATTCTTAAGCTGATCATTGCATCAAGAAACAGTATTAGTCGTCGATTTCCGCAAAGACTTGCGTTGCTTTCACAGCCTTCTTCCAGCCCTTGTAGAGTTGTTCCTTGCGCGATTCGTTCATGGATGGCTCAAAGAGTTCTCCTGTCTCGTTCAAGAGTTTCAACTCGTCCAAATCCTTCCAGTAACCCACTGCCAAACCAGCTAGGAAGGCTGCACCGAGGGCAGTTGTTTCCAAGTTTTTAGCGCGGGAAATATCGATTCCCAAAATGTCAGCCTGGAACTGCATGAGGAAGTTGTTCATAGCAGCACCACCATCGACTTTGAGGACTTGAATAGCAGTCTTGGCATCCACCTGCATGGTATCAATGATGTCGCGTACTTGGTAAGCGATGGATTGCAGAGTAGCCTTGATAAAGTCTTCTTTGCTTGTCCCACGAGTCAAGCCAAAGACCGAACCACGAGCATTTTGGTTCCAGTATGGAGCCCCTAGACCTGTAAAGGCAGGTACGACATAAACTTCGTCATTGTTGTGAGAATTGAGAGCATATTTTTCAGACTCTGGTGAATTTTCAACCATGCGAAGTCCATCACGAAGCCACTGAATGGCACTTCCTGCGATAAAGATAGAACCTTCCAAGGCATAGTAAACCTTGCCGTTGATTCCATAACCAATCGTTGTCAAAAGGTTGTTTTCAGACAACTGCATCTCTTCACCAGTGTTCATAATGATGAAAGAACCTGTTCCATAAGTATTTTTGACCATACCTGGTTCAAAGGCCAACTGACCGAAGAGGGCTGCCTGTTGGTCCCCAGCCATACCTGAAATTGGTACTTCTCCACCGTAGAAATGGAATGGAGCAGTCTTGCCGTAGATTTCAGAGTTAGAACGAACTTCTGGAAGCATAGCCTTAGGAATGTTGAGGATTTCCAAAATCTCATCATCCCATTTGAGTTCTTTAATGTTATAGAGCATGGTACGGGCTGCATTTGAGTAGTCCGTCACATGAGCCGCACCGTCAGTCAATTTCCAAACCAACCAAGTATCGATAGTACCAAAGAGCAATTCTCCTTTTTCCGCTCGCTCTTGAGCGCCTTCTACATGGTCCAAAATCCAACGAACCTTGGTAGCAGAGAAGTAAGCATCGATGATCAAACCAGTCTTTTCATGGAATTTTTCCACATAACCTTGGCTTTTTAGTTGTTCAGCCAGAGGAGCTGTCTGGCGTGATTGCCAAACGATAGCGTTGTAGATAGGAAGTCCTGTTTTCTTATCCCAGACGACAGTTGTTTCACGCTGGTTGGTAATCCCGATTGCTTCGATTTGACTTGGTTTCACACCACTTTCGATGAAAGCACCCGCGATAACTGACTGAACAGAGTTCCAAATTTCATTGGCATTGTGCTCTACCCAACCTGCTTGAGGGAAAATCTGAGTGAACTCTTTTTGACTAGAGCTGACCTTTTCTCCTTTTTTGTTAAAAATGATGGCACGAGAACTAGTTGTTCCTTGGTCAATAGCCATGATGTATTTTTCTTGTGACATGTGCTGTCCTCCTGATAAAATCTTGAGGGGGTCCCTCTTTACAGTAACTAGTATACAAAATAAAGCGCTTTCTTGTTTATCAATTTTTTTAAAATTTTAAAAAAATGTGAGGAGATTGTGCGAATTTCACAAAAAAGACCTGAAAATTCAGGCCTTTTAAGCAAAGAGCATCTGACGAATCTTCGCCAAATCCTCCATATCCAAGTCATTTTTTAAATAATAAACCGGAGTCTGTTCTTTCTTATGAATCGGGTTGTTGGTAATTAACAAATCATAATGTCGACTGGGGTCATAGGCTTCAATAGTAATGAAACGATTGTATTCCAAATACCGTTTCAAAAGGGCAGCCATCCTAGAAAAGACAAGGAAACCAGATGTCAAATCTAAACCAATCCTCATATGTTGGCCACCATTTTCTGCCATATACTCTATCAACTGGAGCCATTCCCAGAGAATTTTCTTATCCAAATCCGTCCCCTGTTGAAAGGTAGGCAAAATATGAAAAATTCTCTCTGCAGTTCCTCTAAAATCATGTTCCATCAGCAAATAGGGATGGCGATTCTCTGTCTGGTATCTGTACTGATCTTGCAAGATATAGCCCTTGTAGAGATAAACTTGACCACAAAGCTGACTGAGTTCATAGGTGACATGGTCCTCTGTGTAGTCCCCCAGCAGCTCCTCCTTCTTCATCTCTTGAATCAATTGCGTCAGCAAATCGGCTAATTGCCCTCCAAAACCAAGGATATACTCCATAGTATGAAGGGGCAAAATACGATGGGAAAGGAGAAATGAAAAGAATACCATCATCTCACCGTCCTCAGTTCCTAGAGGGATATGTTGCCCAGCAAAAAAGGACGGAGTCTTTCGAAGCAAACGAAGATAGAAAATATTGTCAAAATACCCTCGCATTTTTTCTTCTATGACTTGAAACTGACAAGCATTGACCCGAAGGCGCTGTTGACTGATATGAGCCCAGAGAACCAAGTCCAATTTCTGACCCGAAGACAAACTAGCACCGCAGATTTCTTCTAAGCTGGCAATCTCCTGCTTTCTCTCTGGCTTCTGCATGTGTCCTTCCCATTCCTGACTGGACCAAATCTTGCGGAAAAGACAGAAATAGAAATAGCGAATCTGATGCTCCGGACCTCGCCAACGGCCATTTTGGATGGATAAGTCAAACTCTGACAAAATCTGATTTAGACTAGCTAAGTGGCGACCAAGCGTGGCCTCGCTAATCATCAATTCTTGAGCCAGTTGATGGGCTAGGAACTGTTGGTGATAGAGAAGGTAAACCAAAATTTGGTACTTAATGGCATTGTCTAGAAACAAGCTCCGAATCTCTCTTCCCTTGGTATCTGCACCAATCGACAAACGCAGATTTTCATCTTCCAAGTGAATGGTCAGCTCTAGCCCTCTTTCCAAGGCATTTTCGTTAATCAGAGAAATGTACTTGGTTAAGGTCGCCTTTGAAAAACCTGTTTCTTCCATGGCTTTCTTGACTGTTGTCTGCGAATCTTGTAATAGAAAGGAAAGGACTAAAAATTGACCAGATTCTGCTTTTTCCATCAAATCGCCTAAATACATTTGTTACCCCTTTCATTTTCTCCTACAAGCATAGCATAAATCTTTCAAATGCTGAAATAATCTGTTTCTCATTTTATTTTAAGGTTGATTTCCTCGTCATTATTCCACAGAAACAGCAAACACACGACTCCCCCTTTGAGCATTTTTATGCTAAAATAGTAGCTATGGATAAAATTATTAAAACAATATCAGAAAGCGGAGCCTTTCGTGCTTTTGTCCTTGATAGCACTGAAACCGTCCGCACTGCTCAAGAAAAACATCAAACCCAAGCCAGTTCAACTGTTGCACTTGGTCGTACCCTTATCGCTAGCCAAATTCTCGCAGCCAATGAAAAAGGAAATACCAAACTAACAGTTAAAGTTCTTGGAACCAGCTCTCTTGGTGCCATCATCACGGTTGCAGATACCAAGGGAAACGTCAAAGGCTACGTTCAAAATCCAGGTGTGGACATCAAAAAAACTGCAACGGGTGAAGTCCTTGTCGGACCTTTTGTCGGCAATGGCCAATTTCTCGTTATCACAGACTACGGTACTGGAAATCCCTACAACTCCATGACTCCCCTCATCTCTGGGGAAATCGGTGAAGACTTGGCCTATTACCTGACAGAAAGTCAACAAACCCCTTCAGCTGTGGGGCTTAATGTCCTTTTAGACGAAGACGACAAGGTCAAAGTTGCTGGAGGTTTTCTTCTCCAAGTATTACCAGGAGCCAAGGACGAAGAGATTACTCGCTTTGAAAAACGCATCCAAGAAATGCCAGCCATCTCAACCCTTCTGGAAAGCGATGACCATATCGAAGCCCTCCTCAAGGCCATCTATGGTGACGAATCATACAAACGTCTATCTGAAGAAGAAATTCGTTTCCAATGTGACTGCAGTAAAGACCGTTTTATGAACGCTCTTGCCAGCCTTCCAAGCTCAGACCTTGAGGAAATGAAAGAGGAAGACCACGGGGCAGAAATCACTTGTCAATTCTGCCAAACTACTTATAACTTTGATGAAAACGACCTGGAGGAACTCATTCGTGACAAATCTTAATACACCCTTTATGATTGGCAATGTTGAGATTCCCAATCGTACCGTTTTAGCACCCATGGCTGGTGTCACCAACTCAGCCTTTCGCACCATCGCAAAAGAGCTCGGAGCTGGACTCGTTGTAATGGAAATGGTCTCTGACAAGGGAATCCAATACAACAACGAAAAAACCCTGCATATGCTTCATATCGATGAAGGCGAAAATCCCGTTTCTATCCAACTCTTTGGTAGTGATGAAGACAGCCTCGCACGCGCAGCAGAATTTATCCAAGAAAATACTAAGACCGATATCGTCGATATCAACATGGGCTGCCCTGTTAACAAAATCGTGAAGAACGAAGCTGGCGCTATGTGGCTCAAGGATCCAGACAAGATCTACTCTATTATCAATAAGGTCCAATCTGTCCTTGATATCCCCCTCACTGTCAAAATGCGTACTGGCTGGTCTGATCCATCCCTAGCCGTGGAGAATGCCCTCGCAGCTGAGGCTGCTGGTGTCTCTGCCCTCGCCATGCATGGCCGTACCCGCGAACAAATGTATACTGGTCACGCTGACCTTGAGACCCTTCACAAGGTGGCTCAAGCTCTGACCAAGATTCCATTTATCGCCAACGGTGACATCCGTACAGTTCAAGATGCTAAACAACGCATCGAAGAAGTTGGTGCTGACGCAGTTATGATTGGCCGAGCAGCCATGGGAAATCCCTACCTCTTCAATCAAATCAACCACTACTTTGAAACAGGAGAAATTCTCCCTGACTTGACTTTTGAAGACAAGATGAAAATCGCCTACGAACACTTAAAACGCTTAATTAGCCTCAAAGGAGAAAAAATTGCAGTCCGTGAATTCCGTGGCCTCGCTCCTCACTACCTTCGTGGTACATCTGGTGCAGCCAAGCTTCGTGGAGCCATTTCACAAGCTAACACCCTAGCAGAGATTGAAGCCCTCTTGCAATTAGACAAAGCTTAATACACAAAAAACCGTAACTCACTTGAAGTTTACGGTTTTTTTATCCTAGGAAATCCTAGATACTATTATTGAATCAAGGCAACACTCGAAACTTTACCATCCGCACCTGTTGTAATTTGGATGATTTTTCCTCCACCGATTTTGGCATTATACTTGCCATCATCAAGAGTGTAAGAGTAGCCTCTGATAGAATAGTTTTCTTTCTTTCCATCTGCAGTTTCTACTGTAAATTGGCCCCCTGATGAAACTGTAATGGTTTCGCCATTCGCTCCCTTCCAGTTGCCTGCTGCAGCTGAGAAGTCACCATCCACCATGGTTAAAACTCCCTTGTAGCGTTTGTTGTGTTCTGCTTGCTTGTCTTGAAGTTTGCGGTCAGTTGTTGGATCATAGCCTGACTGGTTAGACTGGGCTTGAGAGCCTTGCTGAGTTGATGGAGCCTGAGAAGGGGCTTGTTGACTAGGAGCTGCTTGTTCTTGTCTTGATTCAGGTGCTGGTTTCGCTTGTGACTGATCTGGCGTTGTAGAAGACTGACCAGAAGATGCCTGAGCCTTTTCTGATGAAGCTGAGCTTGAAGATTTTTGAGTCTTGCTTTCTTTGCTAGAAGAAGCTGCTTTAGAACTTGATGATTGACTTGTTTTTGCAGAGCTGCTGCTTTGAGTGGTTTCGTTTTTATTTCCACAAGCTCCCAGTAGCAAGGTAGAAGCCAATACAGTCGCTGCCATTAATTTAATATAGGTTTTCTTTTTCATTTTTCTACTCCTTTGTAACATTTTTGAAATGATAAGAAATCTTTTTGTAATATAATTGTAACATTGAGTCTTGAATCTGTCAACTATTTAGAGAAACTATTTAAAAAAATTTCTCTCTACTATTTCTATTCGTAATAAAACAGAAAAATAGAAAATTTCTTAGATTAGAGTCCTATTTTTTGCATCGCTCTTGTGTAATCGCTTGCATCGTATTAGATAAAGGAATATAATAACATTGAAATAGAATATAGGAGGTGCACTCTTATGCTAAATAAGTATTACAAGTATCTTCCTTGGTTGATTTTGGGAGCTATTGGCTCTTATCAATCAGCCACTTACTATGCGCGAACTGCATTTGATGTCTTCTATCTGACTGCAATCTTTTTGATTGTTTATATCGCTTTGTTATTTTTACATGAGAACTATCTCAAGTATCGATATAAAGACTTCTTTACTCACATATTGAGTAATCCTAAGAAAGACAGCCACCACTAATACAGTCGCAACAAAAAGCCATCTCATGATGATACATAAAGAGGTCGGGAACTTTGTCCCGACCTCTTTATTTCAATCGATAGGTTTTTCTTGGTTTCTTTTTGGGCACTCGTTTGAGCCCGACTTCTTCTACATATTCGCCGTATTTTACGAGAAAGTTATTGCTGACGATGGGCCGACCGGGATTGATGAGATTGACCAGTTCAGTCCCTTCGTAGACAGTGAATTCCTCCTCCAGCAGATAGAGGAAGGTCGGATTCCAGTCAAGACGGCCTTGGATTCGTTTGATAGATTCTTGGATAATGGCATAATGGTCAAAGGCGAAGGCTCTCTCGTCCAGCTCCACTCCATCTAGGTAGCATTTGCCCGTCTGAAAGTCGACATCTACGAAAACGACATCCTTGGCATCGTCTCCTGCCTGAACGAGGTCTAAGGCACGACTAGGCAGGTACACCAAGTGGGCAATGGTCACTGTCCAGCCCCGTGGATCACGACCGGGGGTCGATACCGTCATCAATTGCTCGATTTTCTCCAAAGGGAGATCGAGATTGACTTCTTCTCTCACCTCGCGCTGACAGGCATGTGCAGCATCTTCTCCCTTGTCCATAAAGCCTCCGACTAAGGCTAAACAGTTCTGATAAGGGTGGGCCTTGCGACGGATTAGCAAGAGTTTAATTTTTCCTTCGACAAAGCAGTAGGCTACCATATCCACTGTCACACTTGGTTTTTCATATTGAGGGAGTTCCTGCTTGTAGTACCAGTCTAAAAACTCCTCCTGACTGGCATGGATTTCATAATATTCTTTTTCCGTCATCCCGGCTGGAATCTTTATGTCTGCCATCTTATGCCTCCTTTCGAACTGCCTTGGTCCATTGGTACCATCCCACTAGACTATTGAGTGTGTAAACCCAGTACATCCCTTGGATGTGGATATTTTCACCCCACCAGAGATAAATACTAAAGAGATTGGTGGCAATCCAGAAAATCCATTGCTCACGGTAGAGACGTGTCATCAAAAGCTGACCAACGCCATTGGTCGCATCGGTAACACTATCACGGAAAGGGCGAGCACTATTGATACTTTGATAAGCCAAGCCCATACCAATCCAGATAATAGCAGTCAAGGCCAAGTACTTGAGCCAATCAAGAACAGATAATTTCTTAGCTTCAAAGTGGGATTCTTCTGGTTTTCCTTGGTCGTTGATACGATTGGACAACCAAGCATAGAGACCAATCGGCTGCATGACAAAGAAGTAAACGGTCGTCAAAACTTCTCCATAAAAAGTCGCGTTCATGGCCAAGATCAAGTAGATAGCAGAGTTAATGGCCCCAAAGAGATAATTGCTTGCACGCCCTTCTGCTACCAAGATAACACAGACAATCCCAGTCCAAGATGCAAACAAGCTCAGCCAGTCATGACTTTCCGTATTTTGTGTAAACTCCAAGATCAAGGGAACACTTGACAAGGCGATGAGATACAACCACTGGAAAGGACTACGGCCGACAAAGAGATCTTTCCATAGCAAGCGCATGATTCCTGCAAAACCGATCTTGCGGGCTTCTGCATGGACATTTTTAAAGTTTTCGATAAATTGTGTGATTTTTTCAGTTAGCTTTTTCATATTTTTCTCCTAATCTGCTTGGTAAATGGCATCAATAGCCACTTTTGCTGCTTCATAATTGCCTAGATAATCCTCTGCTAGATAAACTAAAGGAATAGTCGTTAAGTATCTCTCCCTCATCTCATCCAAATGCTGGGAAAAACTGTAGCGAATGTGGTCCTCTGCCATGGTCATATCTCTAAATCCGTCATTGACATAGGAACCGATAGGTTGCACGAAGAGAATCAAGTCCCATTTTTCCTTGGCCAAGATCGAAACAAAGAGATTGTCAAAGGTTTCTCCTGATAAGTCCCCTTGGTCCTCAGTCTCCATGTAATAGTCATAGTAGCCCTTGGTTACCAAGGAGTTGGTATCGGCTATCACTAGGCCTCGATTGGCATTGCTGTCGATTAACTTGGAGGTCTGGTCATACTGTCCCAACAGGAGATAGTAGTAATCCTTTGGAGTCAATTCATCATCGCGGACATTGTTTTTGATCTGGTACTCACGCGCGTATTCCAGACTAACGGGCGCATCGTAATACCTTGCCAAATCCTTGGCCAGAGTGGTCTTCCCATTGCTAGCACTTCCCATAATCAACACTTTCTTTGTAAACTGACGACGGAAGGGTTGAGCGATGTATTTCCAATATTTGCTTGGATTTTCTCGAATCATAGTCGCTGAGATACCAAACTTTCTTTCTTGCAAGACAGTGCCAAATCCACGTTTAGCTAGCTCTTGCTGGTAGTCTGCTTCTCCTACAAAAAAAGTCAGTTCTTGCTGGGTTTCATCATAGGAAATCTCCGCTAACATCTGGTCCAACCACTCCTGCCAGCCCATAGGGTAACGGGGAAGATTGGTCTCATCCAGCTTGCAGACAGAGGTCAACTCGTCATCCCGAAAAGCCTCTCGGATATAGCGAAATCGTTTTTGAAGACTTAAACCTACCTGCTCCCCTCGGTCTCCCTCGTAGCCTGAAACGACTACCCAGACCTGGTCACACTGACGCTTCGCTCGCTGGATCAGATCGATATGACCCTGATGAAGAGGGGCAAAGGTCCCAAATACCACTGCTGTTTTCTTTTTCATAAACGTTTTACCTTTTTATAGTTTTTGATATTTTTATTTTCTATGTTTTTATTATACACTATATTTTTGTTTTGTCAATAGTTTTTTATCATTTTTTATAAAAAAGTAGGAAAAAAAGAATCAGGACTGCTCCTGACTCTCCATTTTTAAGCAATATCAAATTTTAGTTGACCAGCTTTGACACCAATCTTGAGGGTCTTGCCTGCTACAAGTTCTCCCTTAAGGAGGAGTTCTGCCAACTTATCTTCCACTTCTGTTTGCAGGGTTCTGCGAAGTGGACGGGCTCCCATTTCTGGATTGTAACCGTGACTAGCTAGCAACTTCAGGGCTGAAGCTTGCAGTTTCAAGTCGATGCCTTTCTCTGCTAGGCTAGCAATCAATGGTTTAACCATAATCTTGACAATTTCCTGCATATGTTCGCTATCCAAGCTATGGAAGACTACCTTTTCATCAATACGGTTAATAAACTCTGGTCGATAAGTTTTTTTCAGCTCTTCAAAGATTCGTTTCTCCATATTTTCCTGGTCAAAACGAATGTCTTTAGCGCCAAAGCCGACCGTCTTGTCATCACGAAGAGCCGTCGCACCAAGGTTTGACGTCATGATGATAATGGTATTTGAAAAATCAACCTTGCGCCCCTTGCTATCTGTCAAGACACCGTCGTCCAAAACCTGCAAGAGGACATTAAAGATGTCTGGATGGGCCTTTTCTACCTCGTCAAAGAGAAGTACTGAGTAAGGTTTGTTGCGAACCTTCTCGGTCAACTCCCCACCTTCCTCGTAGCCCACATAGCCAGGAGGTGCTCCATTGAGACGGCTAGCCGCAAATTTCTCCATATACTCACTCATATCAAAGCGGATAAGGGCTGATTCGTCATCAAAGAGGACTTCTGCCAGAGCCTTGGCCAATTCGGTCTTACCGACTCCTGTCGGCCCTAGGAACATAAAGGAACCAATCGGACGCTTGTGACTACGAATACCTGACTGATTGCGACGAATGGCACGACTAATGCTTGAAACAGCTTGATCTTGGCCGATGACACGTTTGTGTAGTTCAGCCTCCAAATTCAGGTATTTCTTGGCATCCGTTTGCGTCAGTTTTTGGACTGGGATACCCGACAAGCGACTCAAGGTGGTCAAAATATCAGATTCTGTTACCAAGTCTTTATAGACAGGAACTTCCTCTTCTTTTGCGATTAACTGGGCAGCTTGTTTCCACTTGCCATCCATCAGGGCCTTGTCAGCTGGACTCAAGTCGGATTCGTCTGCTTTCACTTGCTTGGATTTGTTTTGCACTGTTGCTGCCGCTTCATCCAAGAGGTCGATGGCAGAGTCTGGTAAGTGACGACTGGTCAAGTAACGATGCGCCATCTTGACAGCTGTTTCAACAGCTTCATCTGTGATTTGCACACGGTGGTGTTTCTCATAGGTCGCTTTCAAACCTTGCAAAATGGTCATACTGTCAGCTAGACTTGGCTCTTCAATCGTCACTTTTGCAAAACGACGAGAAAGGGCCGCATCTTTTTCGATGTGTTTTTGGTATTCTTCCTGAGTGGTTGCACCAACTGTTCTCAGAGTTCCACGAGCTAAGGCTGGCTTCAAGATATTGGCTGCATCCAGAGTCGAATCAATACCGCTACCAGAACCCATGATGGTGTGGAGTTCATCGATAAAGAGGATCACTTTGCCATCTTCCTCGATGTCCTTGATGATATTGTTCATGCGCTCTTCAAAATCTCCACGGAAACGTGTTCCCGCAACGACATTCATCAAATCAAGCTCTAGAACACGCATCTTTGCCATTTCAGCTGGTACGTCCCCACTAGCAATACGCTGGGCAAGCCCAAGTGCTAAAGCTGTTTTCCCGACACCAGCATCACCAACCAAGACCGGATTATTCTTGGTCTTTCGACTCAAAATCTGAATCATACGTGAGATTTCCTTGTCGCGACCGATAACTGGCTCTAACTTGCCAGAACGCGCTTGCTCCGTTAGGTCATGCGTGTAGTCCTCTAGACCACCACTTTGAGCTTGAGGCATGCCCATCATATTAGCCATGGAATTTTGCTTGTCAGTTACTGTGCGATGGCGTTGACGCAAAGCCTTGAGATCTTCTCTTGTCCAACCAGCACGTTCCTCTAAATTGCGACGAAGAGCAGCAATTCTGACCTGATCTTTCTGGTCTTCATAAGAAAAGCCTGCTCTCTCCAAGATGCGAGTCGCCAGAGCATTGCCATCATGCAAGATTGCATATAATACATGCTCTGTCCCTAGCACCTTTGCATGGACCACTGAGGCCACATACTCTGCTTCTGCAAAGAGAACCTCCAAACGATGGGAAAAGGGTAATTCTGTAAAGGTTTCGTCTTGGCTATAGTCGGTTTCAGTCAGTTCCAACGCAACCTCTTCTAAACGATCCATTTCATAAGGATAATCGTTTAAAGTCGCACCTGCCACACTGTAACTGTGATTGGACATGGCAATCAATAAATGCCAAGACTCTAGATATCGAGCTCCAAAATGGCTCGCAACCATGTAGGCACTTTCGATACATTCATTCAATGCTTTTGAATAGTTCATCTTACTTCTCTTTTCTATCTACCTCTTGTAATAGCTGTCGGAGCATATTGGCACGGACAACTGAGGATTCTTCCCCTAGGACACGATCTGTTGCTACAGAAGTCAGCAAGGTCATTTCCTGCTTGGTCATCAAGTCCTGCTCCACCAAAAGCTGGAGGATATCCTCATAGATCTCCTGACTAACTCGCTCACCAATCGAGTAAAGCAAATCGCGGAGCATCTCATGATGACTGGAAAATTCAATCCGCCCTATGCGAATGTAGCCTCCACCACCTCGTTTGCTCTCAACCAAGTAACCTCTACTTTCCGTAAAGCGGGTCTTGATGACATAGTTGATCTGACTCGGTACAACCTGAAAGGTATCTGCCAACTGGCTCCGTTGCAATTCCACGATACCAGATTGGTCTAAAATCGCCTTGATATAGGCTTCGATATGATCTGATGTGTTTTTAAATCTCATAGTAAATCAAACTCCTTCTTTGAACCTTGACTATCTTTGACTATTATACCGAAATTTTTGATTTTTTTAAAGGAAAAGGGAACAAGTTGCGAAGATTATTATAAACTATCCAAAACAAAAAGATGGGACTGTAAAACAGTCGCCATCTTTTTTAGTTATTCAAAGTTAAGATTAGTCAACTTTTTTAGCACGGTATACAAGTCCTGCCAAAGCTGCAAGAACTAGACCAAGAATAGTAGAGAATACTGTAAAGTCTGATCCACCAGTATTTGGCAAATCTCCCTTAGGTTGTTCACCCTTAGGACCTTCCTTAGGTTCTTCTTTTTTCGGTTCAGTATACGTGTTAGTGATTGTTGGGTTGTTACCTGTAACTGTTGTTACAAGTTGGCCTGCACCATTATCTGTCACTTTTACTGTCACTTCGTAAGAATTTTCATCATATTTGATATTCTTATCGTCACCTTTTACTTCAGTAATAGTGTAAGTGTGCTCACCTGCTTCTTTGTACTCAATTGCTGTGAAAGTAACAGTACCGTCTGCAGCGTTTGTAGCTGTTTGAACGACTGTGTCACCTTCTTTAAGTTCAAATTTAAACTGACCTGCTGCAAGTTCTTTACTACCCTTCAAGACTTTCTTAGCTGTGAAAGGTACTTGTGTTGAAGATGCAACATAAGTGTTTGTGAAGGTTGGATTGTTGTCAGTTACAGTCGCAACAAGTTGG
>NZ_KV802736.1:228987-229296 GCF_001810825.1 Streptococcus sp. HMSC076C08
AACAAGTTGGCCTGCACCGTTATCTGTAACGTTTACTGTTACATTGTGAGTAGATTTATCGTATGTCACACCTGCTTCGCTACCTGCTTTTTCAGAGATAGTGTAAGTGTGCTCTCCAGCTTCTTTGTACTCGATACCTTCGAAAGCAACAGTACCGTCTGCAGCATTTTTAGCTGTTCCGATTACTTTGTCACCTTCTTTAAGTTCAAACTCATATTTACCAGCTTCAAGGGCTTTACCTTCTAAGACTTTCTTAGCGGTAATATTTACAGTTGTTGAAGCTGCTTTATAAGTGTTGGTGAAGGTTGG
>NZ_KV802736.1:229396-229691 GCF_001810825.1 Streptococcus sp. HMSC076C08
ACCTGCTTTTTCAGAGATAGTGTAAGTGTGGTTGTCTGCAGCATCATAGCTGATCACTGGGAAAGTAACAGTACCGTCTGCAGCATTCTTAGCTGTTGCGACTACTTTGTCACCTTCTTTAAGTTCAAACTCATATTTACCAGCTTCTAGAGCTTTACCATTCAAGACTTTAGTAGCCGTGATCGTTGCACTTGTTGTAGCTGCTTTATAAGTGTTGGTGAAGGTTGGGTTGTTATTAGTTGCAGTTGCAACAAGTTGGCCTTGGCCGTTATCTGTAACTGCTACCTTAACTTCG
>NZ_KV802736.1:229791-230144 GCF_001810825.1 Streptococcus sp. HMSC076C08
CTGCAGCATTTTTAGCTGTTCCGATTACTTCGTCACCTTCTTTAAGTTCAAACTCATATTTGTCAGCTTCTAGAGCTTTACCATCCAAGACTTTCTTAGCTGTGATAGTTGCTGTTGTTTTAGCTGCTTTATAAGTGTTGGTGAAGGTTGGGTTGTTATCAGTTACAGTCGCAACAAGTTGGCCTGCACCGTTATCTGTAACTGCTACCTTAACTTCGTGTTTAGCAGTGTCGTATGTCACACCTGCTTCGCTACCTGCTTTTTCAGAGATAGTGTATGTGTGGTCGCCTGCTTCTTTGTACTCAATATCTTTGAAAGTAACCGTACCGTCTGCAGCATTTTTAGCTGTTCCG
>NZ_KV802736.1:230244-230560 GCF_001810825.1 Streptococcus sp. HMSC076C08
TTCACTACCTGCTTTTTCAGTGATAGTGTATGTGTGGTTGCCTACTGCTGCGTACTTGATATCTTCGAAAGTAACAGTACCATCTGCTGCGTTTGTCGCTGTTCCGATTACTTTGTCACCTTCTTTAAGTTCAAACTCATATTTACCTGCTTCAAGAGCTTTACCATCCAAGACTTTAGTAGCCGTGATAGTAGCACTTGTTGTAGCTGCTTTATAAGTGTTGGTGAAGGTTGGGTTGTTACCTGTAACAGCTGCAACAAGTTGACCTTGGCCGTTATCTGTAACTTTTACCTTAACTTCGTGTTTAGCAGTATCG
>NZ_KV802736.1:230660-239551 GCF_001810825.1 Streptococcus sp. HMSC076C08
CAGCGTTTTTAGCTGTCGCAACGACTTTGTTGCCTTCTTTAAGTTCAAACTCATATTTGTCTGCTTCAAGCGCTTTACCATTCAAGACTTTAGTAGCTGTGATGGTAGCTTTTGCTGGTTTAGCTTTATAAACGTTCGTGAAAGTAAGGTTGTCTGCGCCTGTTGCAGTTGCAACAAGTTGACCTTGGCCGTTATCTTTAACGACTACTGTTACTTCATAAGCATTTGGATCGTATTCAACTCCGGCTACATCACCTGCTTTTTCAGAGATAGTGAATGTACGAGTTTCTTCTTTTGTGAAGGTAAGTTCTGGGAATTGAATCTTACCGTTTGCATCGTTTGAAACAGTGTGGAGAACTGTTCCGTTTTCTTTCAACTCAAATTCAAATTGGCCAGCCTCGATAGCTTTACCGTTCAAGACTTTCTTAGCTTCAAGTTGAAGTTTTGCTTCTTTAGCAGCGTATGTGTTTGTAAATTCTTTCTTAGAATCTTTATATTTAACACTTGCAATCTTTTGACCATACACGTTTGCTACAGTAACTTCTGCTTCAAGTACTGAATCATCGTATGTATAGCCAGGTTTGTTGTCATTTACTTCTTTAATTTGGTATTTGAATGTACCTTCATTAGAGAATTTAACTGCTGGGAATTTAACATTTCCTTCAGCATCGTTTTTAGCTTCAGTTACAGAACCATCTGGAGCAATCAATTGGAAAGTAAATGCATCTGCCTCAAGAGTTTTTCCTTCAAGTTTTTTCTTAACTTGGAATTCAACCTCATCAGACTTCGCACCTGAACCGATACCTTCTGTAGTTGTCAAAGCAGCAAATCCATGAACATCAAATGTTTCTTGATCGGTTATCGCTTTTACATCGTTAAATGCTTTTTTAGTTGCATTGTCAACTGGAGCAGTTAGACGAGTTTTATATAGGATATAGAGACCTTGTCCGTCCATTGTGCCATCACCGTTTGGAGTGATGGTAAAGTGATTTCCATCAACAACGTTGATATGGGCAGCTTCTAGTCTTGGACGAGCTTCAGCTTTGTTCCACTCAGTAAAGTAGTAACCAGTAATTTCACTTGCAAGAACTTGTCCTTCTGGAATAGTATCTTCGAGTTTAACCCCTGTGTAAGATTTTGCATAGCGGTTAACACGGATACGCCAGTTTACGTAGTTCGGGTCGTCTGAGTCTTGAACTCCCCATTTAGTAAATCCAGTTGGGTCATCATCTGGGACGATACGAGTCAAAGTGTAAACTTGGTCACCTGGGATATTAATTTGATAAGGAGTGTTTAGTTTAACACTATCTGCCCAAACGACTGTAAACAGGGCAGTAATCTCCTTGTTCTCTGACAAATTAGCAAAGTAAGCAGCATTTGTCACTTTGACAGTAGCTGTGTTATCTGCTTTACTAGTTGTCAATTCAGCAATAGTTGTTTGCCCATCTGGTGCTTTCAATTCCGTAGTAGAATCTTTTTCAATTTTAAATTCGTTTGGAACATGATACACCATGTAATCCCCATCTTTGAGGGTTACATCATTTGGGAAACTATAAGTTGGTTGAAGATAGAATTTACCTTCCCCGTACTTAGCGCCATCAACAAGTTTGTTATTGTTGATTTTTGAAACAGTTTTCATTGTGTAACTGCTCGCTGGTAGTTCCTCCGCTTGAACAACTGTGCTAACTTTGAGTGCAGGCAAAAAGACCGACACAACCAGTAGCAAGGCCATCAAGCCATGAAAGAGTTTACTAGTTCTCTTTTTCACCACATTATCCTCCTTATTGTCTATAATGGTTCAATTATATTATACAGTTCCATTACAAAATGTCAACTAAAATTTAATTATTTTTATATTAACTTACCATTTCTTTAAATATTAAGCCTAATCATGCATGTTCATCAGCTTTGAAACAATTAAATCCAAGCAAGGATTTCGCTTGTATTTAATATATACTAATTTCCTAAAAGGCTACGTATTTAATCCCAATTCTGCTAATATTTGCCGTTTGTAGGCAATTTTTTGGACTTCCTTGTCTTCGTTCTGGGGCCAATCTAGTTTGACTTCAGAGACAATCTGTCCAGGACGATTTTTCAAGATATAGATGCGGTCGCTGAGATTGAGGGCCTCTTCGATACTATGCGTGATGATGAGGGTCGTCAGCTGTAGCTGTTTGTGAATCTCCAGATACCAAGAGTGGAGTTCCATCTTGGTCATCTCATCCAAGGCACTAAAGGCTTCGTCAAGAAGAAAGAGCTTGTGCCCAAAAAGATAGGTCCGGAGCAAGGCTACACGCTGACGCATCCCTCCACTGAGTTCGTGAGGATACTTATCCCGTACAGCTGTCAACTGGAAGGTCGCAAGGATCTCATCCGCTCGGGCAATGGCCTCCGCCTTATCCACCTTTTGAATCAAGAGGGGCAAGATGATATTGCCAAGCACCGTCTTGTGCTCCAAGAGGAGATCCTTTTGCAGCATATAACTCACGCGCCCCTTAGGATTTTCCTCGCCATCAAGGACAATTCTCCCCGACTGGACTTTTAAAATCCCAGCGATTAGGTTAAAGAGAGTGGTCTTTCCAACACCACTTGGACCTAGGATAGAAACCACTTCACCCGAAGTCACCTGCAGGTTGATGTCCTCTAAAATCTTTTCATCGCCATAGGCATAGCTTACGTGTTCTAGTCTAATTTCTGTCATTATTTTACAAATTCATTAGTGAAACCTTTGTCAGTCAAGTCTTCTTTAAGGATACCATTTTCTTTGTCCCATTTGTAGAAGGCATTCCAGCGAGCTGCATCAAATTGTCCCCATTTTTCCTTGTCACTTGCGTATTCTTTTGACAAGTATTTTTGAGATTCGATGACAAAGTCACGTTTTTCCTTGAGTTCAGGTGCATTCTTGATGAGGATATCTGCAGCTTCTTCTGGATGCTCCATGGCATATTGGTAGCCTTTTTTGATGGCTTGGATGACTTTACGAGCTTCTTCCTTGTTGTCTTTTAGATAGTCATTGTTTGCGATGATAACGGGTGAGTAGTAGTCAAACTCCTTGACATAGTCTTTCAAATACATGAAGTTAGCCTCTACGCCTTGAGATTTGGCAAGGATACCATCCCAACCGTAGTAGATCCAAGCAGTGTCAAAAACGCCATTGGCAATTGGTGTGATAGAGTTTGAGTCGTTGTTTGGTACTTTTTCGACCTTCTCAAAGTCTCCTCCTTGTGATTCTACCAAGGTTTTCAACATAGCCAGTTCCGTTGGGTCATTCCAAGTTCCGTATTTCTTACCAACCAAGTCTTTTGGACTGGTGACATTGTCAGATTTGCGTGAGATGATTCCAGATGTATTATGTTCAACGATAGCAGCAACGGCAGTAATCCCTGCTCCTTTTTCCAATTTTTTAGCCATGTAGTCTTGGAAATAGATAGCAAACGGCGCCTTGCCATTGATCACCAAGTCAGATGAGCTTTCTTCAGGTGGCAATTTCAAGTCAACATCCACTCCAGCTTCTTTGAAATAGCCTTTCTCCTTGGCTACATAAAGTCCAGTGTGGTTAGTATTTGGCGTCCAGTCTAGGATAAAGTCAATCTTTTTGAGTTCTGCTTCTTTATTGTCCTTAGAAGCAGTCCCTTGACCACAAGCCACCAGCACGACAGCTACAAGAGCTGTCACAAGCGTTAAAAACACTTTCCATGTTTTCTTCATTTTATTTCCTCTTTTCTTTTTTGAAACATTCTTATTCTATGAACGTTTCCATTTAATCACATATTTTTCGCTGATATCGACCAGCTTCATACCCAAAAGGCTGATAATCGACACCAGAATAATAATGGCAAACATGGTATCATACTGAAACAGTTTCTTAGACTGAATCATATAAACACCAAGACCTTCAAAACCTCCTAGCCACTCGGACACCACGGTTGTGATAAAGGCGTAGGAGACACTGACCCTCAGACCTGCATAAAAGTAAGGCAGACTGACAGGGATTTTAAAATGCCACAGGATTTGCCAAGGCTTGGCTCGCATCAGACTAAACAAAGTCAGCATATCCTTGTCACAATGTCTAAAACCGTCCAAAATACTGACAATGATAGGGAAGGTTGTCGTCAGGATAATCAAGACAATCTTGGGCAAAATTCCATAGCCTAGCCATAAGACTAGGATAGGTGCTATGGCAATGGTCGGAATGGTCTGAACAACCACCATCATAGGGTAGATAAGATCATTGAGCCAAGTCAGACTGTCCATAAGCACAGCCATGATACAGGCAATCAAGACTCCTAAGACTAGTCCGAGTAAAGCCACTCTCAAGGTCGCCCAGCTATGGTGCCAGAGAAATTCTCTGTCACGAACAAAGGCCTGGAGAATTTCAAAAGGGGTTGGCAGGATAAACTTGGGTAAAAGTTTGAATATTCCCGCTAACTGCCAGATTGACAAGACTCCTAGAAAACCAAATAGACTAATGTGACGTCTCAGTATACTTTTCAAGTTTCTCATCAATACTTAAAATTTCTCCTACATTTATTTTGACATTGGCAAAGACATTATCTGCCTCCTGCCCTGCCACTTCTAGTGCGTCTTTGAGAATACGCATGAGCTCATCCAACTCCCCTTCCAATACCGTTTCAAATGGTGTCACTACCACGGTCACGGACTGAGCTTGCAGATAAGTAATAACCTGATCGATAATAGCAATTCGATCAACCCCCTGCGATAGGGGCAAGACTTGCAAGGCAATGCTTGCTTTCATAAAAACCTCCTTTTCTCAGGTTTCCTTTTGACAAAAAGAAAACCCCTTCCATATATGGAAAAGGTGCAGAATTCGGCTAAGTATCGTTCCCTACGCTGGCATTACCCAGATCAGGTGCGGTCGAAGTTTAACACTTCCTCTCAGACTGTACACAGACTCCCATATCTTATATGGACATATAGTAACGCAAATACAAGGAAAAGTCAAGGAAACTGCTTACAGAAAACTATGAAAAAGAGTTTGAAGGCACGCCCTTCAAACTCTTTCATAACTTTCTTATTTAGCCTCGTACCAAGTTGCTCCTTCATTCTCATCAGCAATGAGTGGAACACTGAGTTGGATGGCTTCTTCCATGGTTTGTTTCACTAGAGCTTTGACAGCTGCTAGTTCTGATTTCGGAACTTCAAGGACGATTTCATCATGCACTTGCAACAGCATCTTGGTCTGATAACCACCTGCAACCAAGGCTTTGTCTAGCCGGATCATAGCAATCTTGAGAATATCTGCTGCTGAACCCTGAATAGGAGAGTTGATGGCAGTCCGCTCTGCAAAACCACGAATGTTGAAGTTGCGCGAATTGATATCCGGCAACTCACGACGACGCTTGAAGAGGGTCTCTACATAGCCCTTATCACGCGCCTCACGCACCACCTCGTCCATGTAGTTTTTAATACCTGGGAAGCGTTCAAAGTAAGTATCAATGTAGGCTTTTGCTTCCTTACGGCTGATGCCCAGATTATTAGACAAGCCAAAGTCTGAAATTCCGTAAACCACTCCAAAGTTAACCGCCTTGGCATTACGACGGTCGTTTGGAGTCACATCCTCAGGGCGTTCAATTCCAAAAACCCGCATGGCCGTCGAGGTATGGATATCTGCTCCCTCTTGAAAGGCCTTAATTAAGTGCTCGTCTTTAGAGATGTGTGCCAAAACGCGCAATTCAATCTGTGAATAATCCGAGCTAAGAAGAACACTATCCTCCCACTCAGGTACAAAAGCCTTACGAATGAGACGGCCTTGTTCCAAACGAACAGGTATATTTTGCAAGTTTGGATCCACACTAGACAAACGTCCGGTCTGAGTCAAATCTTGCACATAGCGCGTGTGGATCTTGCCATCATCCAAAATCCAGTCTTGCAAACCAATCACATAGGTAGATTGGATCTTAGCAATCTGACGGTAGTCGAGGATTTTCTTAACAATTGGCGCAATAGGAGCCAGACGCTCTAGCACATCCACCGCTGTCGAGTAACCTGTTTTGGTTTTCTTAGTGTATTCTAGAGGAAGACCCAGTTTTTCAAAGAGAAGCACGCCCAACTGCTTAGGCGAGTTGATATTAAACTCCTCACCAGCTAGTTCATAAATCTCTTGGGTGAGTTGCTCAATGACGACCTCATTTTCAGCCTGCATCTCAAGCAGGGTTTCTTTTTTGACCTTGATCCCAGCGATTTCCATCTTGGCAAGGACAAAAGCCAGAGGTTGCTCCATGTCATAGAGAAGGTCTAATTGCCCATGTTCACTGAGTTTTTCAAGTAAAACCGGCTCCGTCTCAACCAATACAGCAACCTTGCGAGCTAGGTGTTCCAAGAATTTCTCTCTCTCAGGGATAGCTTTCTTGACCCCCTTACCGTAGAAAGTCTCATCATCGACCAAGTATGTTTGACCGTAGAGAGTCGCAATGGTTGAGATTTCATTGTTCTCGACTGTTGAGAGTAAGTATTTTGCCAAACGGTTGTCAAAAGCAGGGGCCTGCAGATTCAAACCCAAGCGATTTAAAAGAACCTTCGCTTTTTTAAAGTCATACACTTTCAGAGGTGTTTTTTCTAGAAAATCCTTGAGAATCGGCTCCTGCAAGAGCTCAAGTTTATCTGTAGTGTAAAGTTTATCCCCACAGGACCAGGCAAAACCAACCAAATCATCTGTATGGTAATTTTCACCAAAGAGTTCAAAGTGGAAGATAGAGTCGGCACTCAGCATGTCTTGACTGACTTGGTCAACAATAGTGAAATCCAAGCTCTCAGGCGCATCCTTCGACGAAACATTTAGAGCTTGTTTGAGCTGTTTGAAGCCCATCTCATCGTAGAATTTCCCGAGATTTTCCACATCTGGGCCATTATATACCAAATCATCAAGGCCAATCTCAATTGGTGCCTGAGTTTCAATGGTCGCCAAGGTTTTAGACAAAAAGGCTTGTTCCTTGTCATTGATGAGATTTTCCTTCATCTTAGAAGCCTTCATCCCATCGATATTTTCATAAATACCCTCGAGCGAACCATGTTCCAGCAAGAGCTTGATACCCGTCTTTTCACCGACTTTCGTGACACCAGGGATATTATCAGACTTATCCCCCATGAGGGCCTTAAGATCAATGAACTGAGCTGGCGTGAGGCCCATCTTTTCCATGAGATAGTCCGGCGTAAAGGCCTCAAACTCAGCCACACCTTTCTTAGAAATCTCGACCACCGTATGCTCATCCGTCAACTGGATCAAATCCTTATCTCCGCTAACGATTGTCACATCAAAAGAATCCTTCTCAGCCAAACGGCCTAAAGTCCCGATGATATCATCCGCTTCATACTGGGCCAACTCATAATGGCGAATCCCAAGATGGTCTAACAACTCACGAATGAAGGGAAATTGCTCACGAAACTCATCTGGAGTTTTAGCACGGCCACCTTTGTAGTCTGCATACATCTCTGTTCGAAAAGTCGTCTTACCTGCATCAAAGGCTACCAAAACATGACTGGGCTCAACCCGCTCTAAGACATGATTCAACATGAGTTGAAAGCCATAGATTGCATTGGTATGAAGGCCATTAGCATTTTTAAAACGATCCAACTGCTGATAGAGCGCAAAAAAAGCTCGAAAAGCAACTGAAGATCCATCAATTAATAATAATTTTTTCTTGTCCATACACCCATTATAAAGGAAAGAGGGGAAAAATACCATCGGAAAGAGCTGAAAAACGTGGACTTGTTCCTATTTCACCATAAAAAAGAAAAGGACTATTCAAATCCTTTTCTTTTATTGATTTCATGCGATTTATTTGTTCAATTTTCTCTTTGCAAATGGTAGCAAACCAAGAAGGAGACCAATAAATCCTAGCGATGCAACTGCTGAAGCATCTTGGCTTCCTGTATTTGGAAGGAGTTGTTCATCCGTTGCTGCAGGCGCTTTGTAGGTACGATCTTGTTCAGTTCCAAGAGTAGGGCTTGTAGCCAAAGGAGCTACACTGCCAGTGTATTCTGGAACTTCATTTACTGCAGCTTCAATCGTTTCAGCATAGGCTGGAATAGTAGTCACTGCCGGAGCACCACTTTCTGCATAAACTGGAACATTTGCTACGGCTGGGGCACCGCTTTCTGCATAAGGCAGAGTGTTGTTTACTACTGGGGTACCACTTTCTCCGTAAACTGGAACATTTGCTACGGCTGGGGCGCCACTTTCTGCATAAGGCAGAGTGTTGTTTACTATTGGGGTACCGCTTTCTCCGTAAGCTGGAACATTCGCTACGGCTGGAGCGCCACTTTCTGCATAAGGCAGAGCATTGTTTACTATTGGGGAACCACTTTCTCCATAAGCTGGAACATTCGCTACTGCTGGAGCGCCACTTTCGCCATAGGCTGGGAGTTCATTTACAGCAGCTTCTACCGCATTTGCACCTTTGTTGTATTCTGGCAACTCTGCAGTTGCAGCTTCTACTGCGTTCACCCCACCTTTAAAGTCTTCAATTTCAAGAACAGCCGACATGACACTGCTTAGAGTCTTAATAGCATCCTCATAGTCTGCTAAAGCTTGTTGCAAGTCTTTGACTTGACTATTCTTGTCACCAGAAACTTGTAAACTTGATAATTGCGCTTTAATCTTAGCAACTTGCTCTTCTAATTTACTTAGCTCAAGTTTTTTCGCATTACTATTTTCTTCCGCTGCTTCCTTGTCGGCTGCAGCGAGTTTAGCTTGGTCTTGACTTGAGAAATCTTCTTGGCTCTTCACTTCGGCCGGTGTCATCTGATCGCTGTCTTCTGCCAAGAAATCATCTAACAAATCTGACGCTTCGATATCGCCATCTTCGATAGCTTTCAAGATAGCTTCCTTACCAATCACTTCCTTAGCTGCCTTAATCGCTGCTTCCTTATCA
>NZ_KV802736.1:239651-239982 GCF_001810825.1 Streptococcus sp. HMSC076C08
CACCTGATCACTGTCTTCTGCTAAGAAATCTGCCAACAAGTCAGACGCTTCAATGTCACCTTCTTCGATAGCTTTCAAGATAGCATCCTTGCCAATCACTTCTTTAGCTGCCTTAATCGCTGCTTCCTTATCAGTGATAGTAGCATCCTTGTTGATGTCATCGATAGTTGATTTTTCGATTTTTTCTAGGGTAGCGATTAAATCTGAGCGAACTTTGGCTGCTTCTTCCGCTGCTTCCTTGTCGGCTGCAGCGAGCTTAGCTTGGTCTTGGATTGAAAGTTGAGATTGAGTTTTTGCTTCGGCCGGTGTCACCTGATCACTGTCTTCTGCT
>NZ_KV802736.1:240082-240380 GCF_001810825.1 Streptococcus sp. HMSC076C08
ATCAGTGATAGTAGCATCCTTGTTGATGTCGTTGATGGTTGATTTTTCGATACCTTCAAGAGTTGAAAGCAATTCTGTTCGAACTTTTGCTGCTTCTTCCGCTGCTTCCTTATCTGCTGCAGCCAGTTTAGCTTGGTCTTGACTTGAAAGTTGAGATTGAGTTTTTGCTTCAGCCGGTGTCACCTGATCACTGTCTTCTGCTAAGAAATCATCTAGCAAGTCGGACGCTTCGATATCTCCATCTTCGATAGCTTTCAGGATAGCATCTTTGCCAATCACTTCTTTAGCTGCCTTAATC
>NZ_KV802736.1:240480-240823 GCF_001810825.1 Streptococcus sp. HMSC076C08
TAGGGTAGCGATTAAATCTGAGCGAACTTTTGCTGCTTCTTCCGCCGCTTCCTTGTCCGCTGCAGCCAGTTTAGCTTGGTCTTGACTTGAGAAATCTTCTTGGCTCGTCGCTTCGGCTGGTGTCACCTGGTCACTGTCTTCTGCTAAGAAATCATCTAACAAATCTGACGCTTCGATATCGCCTTCCTCGATAGCTTTCAAGATGCCGTCTTTGCCAATCACTTCTTTAGCCGCCTTAATCGCTGCTTCCTTATCAGTGATAGTAGCATCTTTGTTGATGTCATCGATGGTTGATTTTTCAATTTTTTCTAGTGTAGCGATTAAATCTGAGCGAACTTTGGCT
>NZ_KV802736.1:240923-296628 GCF_001810825.1 Streptococcus sp. HMSC076C08
AGCGATTAAATCTGAGCGAACTTTGGCTGCATCAACCTGAGCCTCTTTATCAGCTTCGTCTAGCTTAGCTTGGTCTTCATCTGTGAATTCTGATACAGGTTCAGCTGCCGTTTTGTGCTCTCTTGTATCTGCTGGCCAGTCTACAATAACATCACCAATCTCCAAATCCTCATCTGCGATAGCCTTCAAAAGATCTTCTTTACCAATCTCTTCTTTGGCTTCTTTGATAGCCGCTTCTTTATCGGTGATTGAAGCGTCTTTTTTAATGTCTTCAATTACAGCATTTTCAAGAGATGCTAGGGCTTGAACCAGAGCATCCGTCGCTTGAGAAACTTGTTCTTTGGCATCTTTTTTAGCCTGGTCTAGTAGAGCCTTCTCCTCAGTAGATAATTTTTTATTAGTTTGAGCTTCAGGACCTGTTACCACAGCCTTATCTTCTGCACCTTCTGGCAATTCAGCGATGATATTATCTAGGCTGAGCTCTCCAGACTCAAGAGTGTCTGAAATATACATCTTACCGATATATTCCTTCACAGCTTCAGTTGCAGCCTCTTTGTCCTCAATTGCTTCCTTATCCTTAATATCACTAATAGCCTGTTCCTCAAGTTCATCCAAAGCCTTCATCAACTCTTCTTTGGTCATTTTAGCTGGATTTGTCGCACCAGGATTAGCTGGACTAGCGTTTTCTGATCCCTTTTCAGTTTGAGCACCGCTCTCCCCTTCTGTTCCAGCTTGTGGTTGTGCAGGAACAACTGCCTGCTCTTCTGCTTTCCCTTCATCTGCCTTAACTACTGAAGGCTGTGAAACGAGTACACTAGCACCCAATACAGCTGCACTTGCTAAACTTGTTAAAATAACTTTCTTCTTGTCCATTAGACAAAGCCCCTTTTATAGTTTTTAATGTTATTATATTATACTATTTAAAGAACGTCAACTAATTCGATATCCATTTTAAAATTTTATGAACAAGAAGAAAGCTTGTATGATGTTTAAGAAACACTTCCTATCCTTACCCCATCACTGTCTAGTCTGTAGCCATCAATAATCGTATTAACAGCTAAGGCTCCCGAAGCATCGACATAGTAATGTTTCCCCGAGACTTGGAACCATTGACTAGCTTTCATCCGGCCAGATTCCTCTAAGTAATACCAAGTTCCCTTGTCTTTAAGCCAGCCCGTCTGCATCTCACCCGAAGCCTTTAGATAATACCAGTGAGAGCCATCCTTAATCCAGCCAGTTGACATGGCCCCATTTTCTTTTAAATGATACCAATTGCTGTTAACTTTTTTCCATCCTGTCGCCAGCTTACCATTCTCTCGGTAATACCAACTCCCTTCTTCTTTTTTCCACCCATTCTCTGTATTGCTTAACTTTTCATACTGCACATATCTTCTAGAACCACTGTAGGATAGATAGCCGAGCCACTTATATCCATCCTTTTCAAGAACTTGATCATAACTCACACTCTCACCAGCATAATAGTAGTCAATAACATGTCCTGTACTTGACGGTTGGTCCATAATAGGTGATTTCCCCGTGAACACTATTGTCCCGCTGGACGGAAGCTCTGAGCTACGAGCATTCTCACCCGCACTATGGCTAGCAGATAAATCCCTGAAATGAATAAAACCTGTCATCGAACTAGCCTTGACTTTTCGACGGTTATACTTTTCTCGAACCCCATAATTATACTCTTCGATCTCAATCGTATCCCCTGATACATTTGATACCCAGGCCACGTGCCCATAATAACCTTCTGTCGACCAAGCAATAGCCCCAACTTCTGGCTTAGTATCCACACGGTAGCCTTCTCGCCTTGCACGATGTCCCCATTCATTTGCATTTCCATAGGCAGGGGGAATCTCAAAGCCATTTACACTACTCAAACGAAAGGCCGCAAAAGAGGTACACTGGCGAGAATACATCCGCCACTGATCGATTTCAACACTACCATTTTTGTAGTGAAGCGGATAATCATCTCCACGCGCTACACTATCGGCTTGAACCGATTCTCCACCAAACAAAAAGGTACTCGTAACGAACAAAGTAGCCAGCCCTACACTCAACTGAGTACATCTACTCTTCTTAACTCCTGATTTAAAAAACGTCATTCATTCTCCTTAATAATATAAATTTCCGAGGTTACCCTCGTTTATACTATTCGAGAGAAAAAGAAAAAAGTGAGCAAAGCTCACTTCATTTTAAGATTCTTGGTCTAGATAGCGAATCAAGTTCTTTTCTGTCAAGATATCTGAGTAGGTGAAGGATTCGACATAGACATTGGCCTGTTTGTCTCCCTCAACATCCCCAAATTCAACGATAAATAGAGATGGATACACCTCAATTAGCTTACCCAATCTATTTTTTTGGCGCTTACGACCATTCTCCAAAGTCATTTCAACGACTTGTCCCTCATGTGCCTTGATCTCTTCTTTGATTTTTTTCATCTTGGCTACATCTGTAAATGCATCTGACATTTTATGCCTCCCTCTTTGAGATACTTGAAAATTTATTGTATTCTTTTTGGAAAATCAATTCCACCGTTCCACGAGCTCCACTACGGTTTTTCTCGATGATAACCTCTACCTTGTTATTTGGAATTCCTTCCTCTTCTTCACCTGCACGATCGTAGTAGTCGTCACGGTACAGAAAGGCTACGATATCCGCATCCTGCTCGATAGAACCCGATTCACGAATATCAGACAAGACTGGCCTCTTATCCTGACGCTGTTCCACACCACGAGATAACTGACTGAGAGCAATGACTGGAACCTTTAGCTCCTTAGCTAGGATTTTCAACTGACGAGAAATTTCAGAGACTTCTTGTTGGCGGTTCTCACGACCAGTCCCTGTAATAAGCTGTAGGTAGTCGATCAAAATCAAGCCTAGATTGCCTGTTTCTTGAGCCAGTTTACGTGAACGCGAACGAATTTCCGTGATCCGAATCCCTGGCGTATCATCGATATAGATACTCGCGTTGGCTAGGTTCCCTTGAGCAATGGTATATTTTTGCCACTCCTCATCAGTCAATTGACCAGTACGAATAGAATGAGACTCCACCAAACCTTCTGCTGCTAGCATACGGTCTACTAGGCTTTCTGCACCCATTTCCAGTGAAAAGATGGCTACCGTCTTGTCCAACTTGGTCCCGATGTTCTGAGCAATATTCAAAGCAAAGGCCGTCTTACCAACCGCTGGACGCGCCGCTAGGATAATTAACTCCTCCTCATGGAGACCTGTCGTCATATGGTCCAAATCACGGTAACCCGTTGCAATACCAGTGATATCCGTTGTTTGTTGTGACCGAACTTCTAGGTTCCCAAAGTTGATATTTAGAATATCTCGGATGTTCTTGAACCCACTACGATTGGCGTTTTCGCTAACATCAATGAGCCCCTTTTCAGCCTGAGCAATGATTTCATCTGCAGGCTTAGAAGCCTCATAGGCTTGGTTGACAGACTCTGTCAACTTGGAAATCAAGCGACGTAGCATAGCCTTTTCAGCTACGATTTTAGCATAATATTCCGCATTAGCTGAAGTTGGTACAGAGTTGACAATTTCAACAATGTAAGACAAGCCACCAATATTTTGGAGATCCCCTTGACTATCCAAAATCGTCCGAACTGTCGTCGCATCAATCGCTTCCCCACGATCCGACAAGTCTATCATCGCTTGGAAAATCAACCGATGAGCATATTTAAAGAAGTCACGAGAATCAATATATTCTCGGACAAAAACGAGCTTACTCTCATCTATAAAAATAGCCCCCAAAACAGATTGTTCTGCCAAAATATCCTGAGGTTGAACTCGCAGTTCCTCTACTTCTGCCATCCGACTTTCCTTCCTTTTACAATCTTGTCAAGAAGTTGTAAACTTAACCTTCTTTTACACGAAGATTGATGACACTTGTAACATCTTGATAGATCTTCACTGGTACATCAATCAAACCTACTGCTCGAATTGGTGCTTGCACTTGAATATTGCGTTTATCAATCTTAATACCAAACTGCTTTTGCAATTCTTCTGCAATCTTCTTATTGGTGATTGAGCCAAATGTACGGCCATCTGGTCCAACCTTTTCAACAAACTCTACAACCGTTTCTTCTGCTTCAAGCTTAGCCTTGATAGCCTTTGCTTCAGCAATCATTTCAGCATGAGCCTTTTCTTCTGATTTTTGTTTTCCACGCAACTCACCCACTGCTTGAGCAGTTGCTTCCTTGGCCAAATTCTTTTTAATCAGGAAGTTTTGAGCATAGCCAGTTGGCACTTCCTTAATTTCACCTTTTTTTCCTTTTCCCTTAACATCTGCTAAAAAGATTACTTTCATTCTTCTTTCTCCTTTTCCTTTAGTTCTTCCAAGATTAGTTGAGTCAATTTTTCTCCTGCTTCCGACAAACTCATATCCTCGATTTGCGCGGCAGCTAGATTAAAGTGACCTCCACCACCCAGCTCTTCCATAATGCGTTGCACATTGATTTTACTACGACTTCGAGCCGAGATGGAGATAAATCCTTGTGTATTTTTTGCCAGAACGAAACTAGCCTCAATACCAGACATAGCCAACATAGCATCAGCAGCCTTACTGATAACAACTGTGTCATAAGACATTGAGTCCTTAGCTTGGGCAATCAAGATATCTGAACCCAACTTACGACCTTGTAAAATGAGTTCATTTACCTCACGGTACTCTTCAAAATCTGTCGCA
Organism: Streptococcus sp. HMSC076C08; assembly: GCF_001810825.1. Classification (GTDB taxonomy): domain Bacteria; phylum Bacillota; class Bacilli; order Lactobacillales; family Streptococcaceae; genus Streptococcus. The sequence continues at coordinate 245,629 of NZ_KV802736.1, forward strand.
GCAATCTCCTGGATAGCAATACTGTCACTTCCCCGTGTTCTCAGATAGCTAGCCACATCAAAGGTTCGGCTCGTCACGCGAGATGTGAAATTCTTGGTATCCAGCATCATACCAGCCATCAAAACACTGGCCTGCATACGACTCAAACGATTCTTCTTAGAATTTTGGAACTGAATCAATTCTGTGACCAACTCACTGGCACTACTTGCTCCACTTTCAATATAGGTGATGACTGCATTCTCAGGGAAATCCTGATCACGTCTATGATGGTCAATAACAATGGTTTGAGTGAACAAATTATAAAAATCTTTTGACAAGGTCAAAGCCGTCTTGGAATGATCCACCAGAATCAATAATGAACGGTTTGTAACTAACTTCATCGCATCTGTAAGAGATAAAAGTTTCGTGACATCTTCCTTCTTCAAGAACTGAATAGCACGTTTGATATCTGCTGGCATATGGTCTGCATCATAGACAGCATAACTGTTCTCAATAATATTACTTGCAAACAACTGCATACCAACAGCAGAGCCCAAAGCATCCATATCTAGATTTTTATGACCGACTACAAAAACTTGGTCAACACTTCGAATCTTATCAGAAATGGCTGTCATCATGGCTCTGGTACGTGTACGAGTACGTTTGATAGATGCAGCAGTCCCTCCACCAAAGTAGACAGGATTCTTGGTTTCGTTATTTTCCTTGACCACCACCTGGTCACCACCGCGAACTTCTGCTAAGTTCAAGTTGAGCAAGGCAATTTTCCCTATCTCTTCATGGTTTCCATCACCATAAGAAAATCCCATACTTAAGGTTAGGGCCAGCTGCCTCTGTTTTGATTCTTCTCGGAAAGTATCAATAACGGAGAATTTATCATTCATCAATTCCTCTAGTACCGTGTAATCTGTGAATACATAAAAACGATCCATCCCCACACGGCGAGAAAACATAGCATACTTACTAGCAAATTCTGAAACAAAATTAGCTACAAAGCTATTGATATGGCTGATATCAGAGTCAGATGTCGCATCCTCCAAATCATCATAGTTATCTACTGAGATGACTCCAATGACTGGACGGCTAGTTACCAATTCGACAGTTGCTTCGTACTCCCCAGAAACATCAAAGAAATACAAAACACCCGAAGCCTTGTCCATATGAACAGCATATCGTGTTTCGCCCAAGGTAGCATACGAACCTGGATTCCCAACAGAAGCCTTGATGATGGTTTGAATTAACTCAACATCAATTTCGCCTTCTTCAGTAGTTAAAATCAGCTCAGCATAGGGATTAAACCATTCCACTTCTCCACTTGATAAGTCTAATTTCAGTACTCCCACCGGCATTTGATCAAGCAAAGTACTCAAGCTATTTTCGGCTTGGTGATTTACATATTGGATTTGTTCAATTTCGCTCTTTTCATACTGTTTTTTTTGCCAAACGAATAAAAGCAAATAAAGCAGTACAAATAAAAACAAAACAGTGATTGTTACAGCAAGATTATGTGAAAAAATAATCAGCAAAGTTAAGATTCCGAAAGTTGCAAGTCCTAGCAAGACTGCAGAAAACGGGATTAAATTATTTTTTTTCATTCTAAACCTCTTGCGCATTATTATATCACAAATGCCCTTAAAAAGCGACCCTTTAAAAGATGCAAGCCCTTCTTTCATGATTGATTTCTCTAACTTCAGACACAAAAGGAGGAGGGGATCATCACCCTCCTACCCACGTGTTCAGATCACTAACACCTAACGTTCCACGATAAGGGCAGTCCCCATCCCTCCTCCGATACAGAGAGTTGCTAACCCAGTTTTAGCATCTCGTTTCATCATCTCATGTACCAGCGTTACTAGGATACGGCAACCGGAGGCCCCAATTGGGTGACCAAGAGCAATGGCGCCACCATTGACGTTGACAATATCTGTGTTGAAACCAAGTGTTTTACCAACTGCACAAGCCTGGGCAGCAAAAGCTTCATTTGACTCAATCAAGTCGAGATCTTCAACTGTCAAATTGCCTTTTTCAAGAGCCTTGCGAGTCGCATAAATCGGTCCACATCCCATCATCTTAGGATCCAAACCTGCACTTGCATACGAACGAATGCGGGCAATCACTGAAAGTCCTAATTCTTCAGCTTTTTCAGCACTCATGATTAAGACAGCTGCTGCCCCGTCATTGATTCCTGAAGCATTTCCCGCTGTGACAGAACCGTCTTTTTTGAAAATAGGACCTAGCTTAGACAAACTCTCCAAGCTAGCATCTTTTCTAGGATATTCATCTGTATCAAAAACGATAGGATCGCCTTTGCGTTGAGGAATGACAACTGGAATAATCTCTTCTTTAAAGCGGCCAGATTCTATAGCTGCAACTGCTCGTTTTTGTGACTCTAAAGCAAGAGCATCTTGCTCTTCTCGACTGATGCCATATTCTTCAGCCACATTCTCGGCTGTAATTCCCATATGGTATTCGTTAAAGGCATCAGACAAACCATCCTTAATCATGGTATCTACCACTTTCGAATCTCCCATACGACCACCCCAACGGAAACTTGGCAAAACGTATGGAGCCTGACTCATGTTTTCTGCACCACCAGCTACGATAATATCTGCATCGCCACATCGAATCGCTTGAGCAGCCAACTGCACGGCCTTCAAACCGGAACCACAAACCTTATTGATGGCAAAGGCTGGTGTAAATTCAGGGAGTCCTGCATGAACGCTCATTTGACGAGCTACGTTTTGACCTAAACCTGCGCCTAGGACATTCCCCATAATCACTTCGTCTACCTGCTCTGGTTTGACATTGGCTTTTTCCAAAGCACTCTTAATAACCAAAGCTCCCAAATCAACAGCTGAAACATTCTTCAAACTTCCTCCAAAGGAGCCTATTGGAGTTCGCACTGCTGAAACAATCACCACGTCTTTCATAACTGCCCCCATTTATACCTTTTATAATAATGCAATATAAAAATGGTTTACACTGGTGTAAACCACTTTAAAAATTCTATTTTATGATTCTTTTACTTCTAACAAACCAACTTCACCATCTTCACGGCGATACAAAACATTAGTTGTTTGATCTTCTACATCTACATAAATAAAGAAATCATGTCCCAATAAATCCATTTGAAGAAGGGCTTCTTCTAAATCCATTGGCTTCAAATCAATTTGTTTTGAACGAACGACTTTGGGTTGCACAACATCTGCATCTTCAACTAGAGCATCTGTAAAGAGTTGACTTGTCGCAACTTTACTTTTATTCTTACGTTCGATTTTAGTTTTATTTTTACGAATCTGACGTTCAATTTTATCTGTTACAAGATCGATAGAACCATACATATCTTGGGAAATATCTTCAGCACGAAGAGTGATAGATCCAAGTGGAATTGTTACCTCAACCTTTGCTGTTTTTTCACGGTAAACTTTCAAGTTCACACGTGCATCCAACTCCTGCTCAGGTTGGAAATACTTTTCGATCTTTTCGAGTTTAGAAACTACATAATCACGAATTGCTTCTGTTACTTCTAGGTTTTCACCACGGATACTATATTTAATCATATAAGTACCTTCTTTCTAAACATTTTTGTTTTTCTAACTATATTATAACGCTTTCATTTTCATTTTGCAAATTTTTTCCTCATCTTACAAGGGAAAAAGTTTTAACTTCCAAAGCACCTGCTTCTTCCAAAAGTCGTTTCACACGATTCACAGTTGCCCCTGTTGTATAGATGTCATCAATCAGCAAAATCTTCTTAGGAAGTGAGATTCCATCTTTAATAAAAAATGGAATTTCAGTAGCTAACCTTTCCAAACGGCTTTTAGAAGAACTAGCGCTCTCTTCTCTTTTTCCTAATATATCTTTAAAAGAAAAGCCTGCTGCCTCAACCAAACCTTCAACCTGGTTAAATCCCCTCTCAAGCAATCTTTCAGGACTTAGGGGAATCAAAACAAATTGATAACCTCTATACTTTTTCAACTCCTCAGCAAGAACAGAAGCAAAAACTTTTCTAAGCAAAAAATCGCCATCAAACTTATATCGACTGAAAAAGTCTTTCATAGCTTGATTATAGGTAAAGATTGCCTTATGATCAACCTGAATTCCTTCTTTACACCAAAGTTTACAATCTTGACACTTAGTTGACATGCCTTTTTTCATACAGTTTGGGCAATAATTCTCACCAATCTTCTCAAAACTAGAAGCACAAGCTGAGCAAAGATAACTGCAGTCATCTTTTAAAATGAAGAGACTGCTAAAAGTCAGTTCACTCTTTGTAGTCTGGTCACATAGTAAACAGTTCATAACCCTGCCTCCTTGTTCATCTGCTTGATTTCCTTGATTGCCTTTTTGATGGAAGCATTTAATCCATCATGAAAGAAGAGCAACTCACCAGTTGGTCTATCCATACTGCGTCCAACTCGCCCTCCAATCTGAATCAAACTAGACTTGGTAAAGAGACGATGATTAGCTTCTACTACGAAAACATCTACACAAGGGAAGGTAACTCCGCGTTCCAATATTGTCGTACTGATCAGTATCGTCAACTCTCCATCTCGAAAAGCTTGCACCTGCTCTAATCGATTTTCTGTGACAGAAGATACAAAACCAATTTTCTCATCTGGGAAATACACCTGTAGTGTTTCTTTTAGTTTTTCGCCTTTCTTAATCTCTGATGTAAAAATTAGCAATGGATAACCTGTTCTTCTCTGTTTCTCAATATAAGTCTTTAACTTGGTTGATAACTGGCTTTTCTCTAAACAGCGATTAAAATCCGATAACCAGACTGGTTTAGGAATAATCAAAGGATTTCCATGAAACCGTCTCGGCAAGCTTAATCGTTTTAATTCTCCTGTGCGAACCTTCCTATCTAACTCATCTGTAGAAGTTGCTGTAAGGAATATCCTCAATCCATCCTCCTTTACACTATTCTTTACAGCATAGTAAAGCATAGTGTTGTCAACATAAGGAAAGGCATCTACCTCATCCACTATCAACAAATCAAAAGCATGATAAAATTTTAATAACTGATGAGTTGTTGCAATTACTAAGGGAGTTCGAAAATAGGGCTCTGATTCGCCATGGAGTAGCGCTATATCGCAAGCAAAGTCATTCTGCAGTCGCTTATACAGTTCTAAACATACATCAATTCGAGGACTGGCCAAACAAACTGCACCACCATCATCAATCACTTTAGCTACAACTTGATAGATCATCTCTGTCTTTCCAGCTCCTGTCACAGCATGAACTAAAGTCGGTTCTTTCTTTTCGACTGCTCGAATCAACCCCTCTGATACCTTTTCCTGAAAAGGGGTTAACTGACCACACCATTTGAGAACATCTTGCTTAGGAAAATCTTCCTGCGGAAAATAGTACAAAGCTTGATCACTCCTGACTCGCTTCATCAGCAAACACTCCCTACAATAGTAGGCACCAATAGGCAAATACCATTCTTCTAGAATCAAACTATTACAACGTTGACAAAACAGTTTCCCCTTCTCTTTTCTCATTGCTGGCAGTCTCACTGCTTCCTGTCGTTCTTCTTCCGTTAATTCTTTCTCAGTAAACAAGCGACCGAGATAATTTGGATTTACTTTCATACTTTAATATTCGTAAAAATATAGCGCTTTAGGTAATTTTTTAGTACAATTAAATCATGGAATTTAGAACAATTAAAGAGGATGGGCAGGTCCAAGAAGAAATCAAAAAATCACGCTTTATCTGTCATGCCAAGCGTGTCTATAGTGAAGAAGAAGCTCGTGACTTTATCACTGCTATCAAAAAAGAACACTACAAAGCCACCCATAACTGCTCTGCTTTTATTGTAGGGGAACGCAGTGAGATCAAGCGTACGAGTGATGATGGCGAACCTAGTGGTACTGCTGGAGTCCCTATGCTTGGCGTCTTAGAAAATCATAATCTTACCAATGTCTGCGTAGTAGTTACTCGTTACTTTGGTGGAATTAAGTTAGGCGCTGGAGGTTTGATTCGTGCTTACGCAGGTAGTGTGGCCTTGGCTGTCAAAGAAATTGGCATTATTGAAATCAAAGAACAGGCTGACATAGCCATTCAGATGTCTTACGCTCAGTATCAAGAATATGGCAATTTCCTTAGAGAGCATCATCTCATGGAGCTGGATACAAACTTTACAGATCAAGTTGATACAATGATTTATGTTGATAAGGAAGAGAAAGAAAATATTAAGTCTGCTCTTGTAGAGTTTTTTAATGGAAAGGTTACTTTAACAGATCAAGGTTTACGAGAAGTTGAAGTTCCTGTAAACTTAGTGTAAATAAAGGAGAAATACATGGTGTTTGGAAAATTTATTCAAGGACTTGCTGGTAACTTCAGCGAGGAAAACAAAGAGACTCTTATCAAAGAATATGGTCAATATCTACTAGAGAATGAAGAAATTCAAAGTGGATATAAACTTATTCGCGATTCCATCATCTTTACAAATATTCGTATTATTTTTACAGATAAGCAAGGTGCCACTGGTCGCAAGGTGTCTGTTAAGTCACTCTTTTTGATGAACATTGTAAACGTTGAAATGGAAACTGCTGGAGCAGGTATAGATGATAGTGAGATTACGATTACTTATTTAGAAAATATCTCTCTTAAAGCACATAATGAGCATCTGAGTTTCCATAAATTTGAATTCCCTAAAAAAACGGACATCCTCCCTCTTTACACCTATTTATTAGAATTGGCTTATCACAATCGATTAAAAATTAATGGCTTAGACCTTTGATATAAAAAAATCCTATCACTTTGATAGGATTTCTATATTTTACAAATAGCCTTAAGCGCGTTATACTAGTATCATCTTATACAAAGAGGTATATCTATGACTATTTATAATAATATCACTGAACTTATTGGACAAACACCGATTGTTAAACTCAACAACATTGTTCCAGAGGGTGCTGCAGACGTCTATGTTAAACTAGAAGCTTTTAACCCTGGATCGTCAGTAAAAGACCGTATTGCCCTTAGCATGATTGAAAAAGCAGAACAAGATGGTATTCTAAAACCGGGAGCTACTATTGTTGAAGCAACGAGTGGAAACACTGGTATCGGTCTTTCATGGGTTGGTGCCGCTAAAGGATATAAAGTTGTTATCGTCATGCCTGAAACGATGAGTGTGGAACGACGCAAGATTATCCAAGCCTATGGTGCTGAACTCGTCCTTACTCCTGGTAGCGAAGGAATGAAAGGGGCTATTGCCAAAGCTCAGGAAATCGCCGCTGAACGAGACGGCTTCCTTCCACTCCAATTTAATAATCCAGCTAATCCAGAAGTACACGAAAGAACAACAGGAGCTGAAATACTGGCTGCTTTCGGTTCTGATGGACTAGATGCTTTTGTAGGTGGTGTTGGCACCGGTGGAACGATCTCAGGTGTTTCTCACGCTCTTAAAGCAGCAAATTCAAACATTCAAGTTTATGCAGTTGAGGCAGACGAGTCAGCTATCTTGTCTGGTGAAAAACCAGGACCTCACAAAATTCAAGGCATCTCAGCTGGATTTATTCCTGAAACACTTGATACAAAAGCCTATGATGGTATCGTTCGCGTAACGTCAGATGATGCTCTAGCGCTTGGCCGTGAAATTGGTGGAAAAGAAGGCTTCCTGGTTGGGATTTCTTCAGCTGCAGCAATTTACGGGGCAATTGAGGTTGCCAAGAAATTAGGTACAGGTAAGAAAGTCCTTGCTTTAGCACCAGATAACGGCGAACGTTATTTGTCTACAGCACTCTATGAATTTGAAGTGTAACCTCCTAAATACACTTAGCCCTTATTAAAGGGCTTTTTGTTTACTCATACAGAATCTACTCTCTAGACCAAAAGAAAAAGGAAGCAATTTGCTTCCTTTTCTATTAGTTATTCAAGGCTGCTGCCATTGTAGCTGCAACTTCTGCTTCAAAGTCGTTTGCAGCTTTCTCGATACCTTCACCAACTTCAAAGCGAGCGAACTCAACTACTGAAGCATTTACTGATTCAAGGTAAGCTTCAACTGTCTTGCTGTCATCCATGATGTATACTTGTGCAAGAAGTGTGTATGCTTGGTCAACTTTGGTGTTGTCAAGCATGAAGCGGTCCATTTTACCTGGGATGATTTTGTCCCAGATTTTTTCTGGTTTGCCTTCTGCAGCCAACTCAGCTTTGATATCAGCTTCAGCTTGAGCAATCACTTCATCAGACAATTGTGCTTTTGATCCATACTTCAAGTGTGGAAGAGCTGGTTTACCAACCATTGCACGGCTTTCGTTATCTTGGTCGATTACGTGGTTCAATTGTGCCAACTCATCTTTAACGAATTGCTCATCCAATTCTTTGTAAGAAAGAACTGTTGGTTTCATCGCAGCAATGTGCATTGAGATTTGTTTAGCAAGCGCTTCGTCTCCACCTTCGATTACAGAGATAACACCGATACGTCCACCATTGTGTTGGTATGCTCCGAAGTGTTGTGCATCTGTTTTTTCAAGCAAAGCAAAACGACGGAATGAGATTTTTTCACCGATTGTAGCTGTTGCAGATACATATGCAGCTTCAAGAGTTTCACCTGAAGGCATTGTCAAAGCAAGAGCTTCTTCGTTGTTAGCTGGTTTTCCTTCAGCGATTACTTTAGCTGTTGCGTTTACCAAGTCAACGAATTGAGCGTTTTTCGCAACGAAGTCAGTTTCGGCATTTACTTCAACTACTGCTGCAACGTTACCGTTAACAAATACACCAGTCAAACCTTCAGCTGCAACACGGTCAGCTTTCTTAGCTGCCTTCGCCATACCTTTTTCACGAAGCAATTCAATCGCTTTTTCGATGTCACCGTCTGTTTCTACAAGCGCTTTTTTAGCGTCCATAACACCGGCACCAGATTTTTCACGCAACTCTTTTACAAGTTTAGCTGTAATTTCTGCCATTTTGATTCTCCTATATTTTTTAAAAATAGGAGAGCTGGGCTAGGCCCCGCCCTCCTAGGTAATTACTATTTATATGAATTAAGCGTTGTCGCCTTCTACAACTTCAACGATTTCTTCGATTGAGTCAGCTTGAGCTTCTGAAGCTGCAAATTCTGCTTCAACTGCTGCTGCGTCTTCACCTTGACGTCCTTCGATGATAGCGTCAGCCAATTTAGCTGTGATCAATTTAACAGCGCGGATAGCGTCATCGTTAGCTGGGATGATTACATCGATATCGTCTGGGTCAGTATTTGTGTCAACCATCGCTACAACTGGGATACCCAATTTTTTAGCTTCTTTAACAGCGATTTGTTCTTTATGTGGGTCAACTACGTACATTACATCAGGGATACGAGGCATGTCTTCGATACCACCCAAGAATTTTTCAAGACGTGCACGTTGTTTATTAAGAAGTGCAACTTCTTTCTTAGGAAGAACGTCGAAGATTCCTTCTTCTTCCATACGTTTGATTTCTTTCAAACGAGCAATACGTTTTTGGATAGTTCCCCAGTTAGTAAGAGTTCCACCCAACCAACGGTGGTTGATGTAGTATTGACCTGAACGTTCTGCTTCTTCTTTAACAGCGTCAGCAGCTTGTTTTTTAGTACCAACAAACAATACAACTGCATCGTTAGCTGCTGCATCACGCATAAAGTCGTATGCTTGGTCAGCGTATTTTACAGTTTGTTGCAAGTCGATAACGTGGATTCCGTTACGCTCAGTGAAGATGTACTTAGCCATCTTAGGGTTCCAGCGACGAGTTTGGTGACCAAAGTGTACACCAGCCTCAAGAAGTTGTTTCATTGAAATTACTGCCATGAGTATTTCTCCTTTTTGTTTTTTTCCTCTCCTCGACTTCAACTTGCAAAACGACCCGAGGGCAACAGTTTCACAATTCATCAAGAATGAGTATTATCGTTTACACGACAAGTTTCATTTTACCACATTTTAACGATATTTTCAAGTGGTTTTGCTAGTTTTTAGCCTAACTTAAGACTAAAAAAGAAAAGAGACTCAAATCGAGCCTCTTCGTTTCATTCATTAGTTTGGATAGATGTATGTTACATAACCTTCAGAAGTTGTAGTTGGGTTGAACCATCCACGTTTGTTACCGATTGTACGATTTCCACCATAGTTTGATTCTGATACTTGAATGCTAGTTGATGATGAAACTGCTGTAACAACCGCTACGTGTCCATATCCACCGTCATTCCAACATGCAATCGCACCAACTTGTGGAGTTGATCCAGTACGGAATCCTGCAGCTGCTGCACTTGTAGCCCACTGCGCTCCGTTACCCCAGTAATCTCCAGCCCAAGGTGCTAATGTTTTAGCTCCCCAAGTACATTCACCAGTTGGATAACTTGAAGCATTTGTACTGTATGTTGGACGCTGTCTAGCTGGAGTTGGAGCAGGTGCTGGAGTGTAGCTCGAATCATCATCTGATGAAGAGCTTGAAGTTGCTTGCACTTGATCTGAAAGTGTTGTATTTCCAGAAGCAACAACTGATTGTTGTTGGCTTGTTTGACGTGCTTTATAAGCCGCTTCTGCTTCGGCTGCTGCTTTCGCTTCTGCCTCTGCTGCTGCTTTTTGTTCCAATAAAGTAGCTTTATCGCTTTCTGCAGTAGCTTTCTCTGCAGCAAGGTTTAACTCAGCAACTTTCAACTCTGCTTGTTTTGTTGTCAATGCTTGTGCATCGTCAGCAAGCGTTTGTTGGTTCGCAATGACAGTGTTGATTGCTTCATTATTTGCAACCTGTTTTTCAGCGATAGATTTCTTATCAGCTTTCTGTTGTTCCAACATTTTGTTGTTAGCTGATACAATCTCGCTCATTGCTGCAACACGTGAAATAGCTTCTGTAATTGATTTTGAGTTTACAATTGTATTGATATAGCTAGTTGCAGCACCGTTTGTTTGTGCGCTACGTGCTTGTTTCTCCAAAGATTCATTACGAGCAACAATGTTCTTAGAAAGCTCTGTAATTTCTCCTTCAAGTTTTTTAGATTCAGCTTGTAGAGTTTCGTTCTCAGCTTCCAAGTTCGTTTGTTGAGTTTGGATAGCTGTAACTTGCGTTTGGATTTCATCTACTTGTTTTTGAGCTTCTTTTTGTTGAGATGTCAAATTACTAATCTTACTATCTTGAGCAGCAATCTTTTCATCAGTTGTTTCAGCATGAACAGTTGTTAATACCGCCGCTTGTGAAACCAATACTGTACTTAATAAAAGTGACGCTAAGATTTTTTTCTTCATATTGTGTAGATACTCCTTCTATTTAAGACATTACTAGTATACCAAAAAAAGACATAATAAATATTACGCCTTTGTTACATTTTTATTTCTTTCTTATAGATAACATTTTTCAAAAATATATTGGAAAATCACCATCCATAAGAAGTTCAGAATCATTGATGGGACAAGACTATAGACAATGAAGACTGGCATAGAATCTACCGTCAATCCCACAGCCAAAGCAAGAAGATAACTCCCCATATCAAATAGGAAACTCATCACAACTATTGTTAACATTCTTGTCCAACGGTTTAGCAAAATTACACTATTAAATTTATGGAGCGAAGCTCCTATCAAGATAAATAGAAGTGTTGCAATTCCTATCAAGTGGAAAAAATAGATATCGTACACTAAACCCACTATACCGCAATAAGCTAGATAGAGATATTCTGAAACCTCAATTGTCTCAAACAAGAGAAATAAAAACAGAAAATGACTTGCTAAATGAAAGTGAGGGAAGAAGGATCCCGCTAATTGTCCAATATGTGCATCAATTAGTACGACAAAAGGGAGTAAAAAGAAAATACCAATTTGTTTTAACAGTCTCATTGCTAATTCCCCACTAACTCTACCACATGAAGATTTTTGGTGTCAGCACTTAACTTTACTGTTACTTCCTTTGTTAGATAATCACTGCTATGTGTTGTAGCAACAACTTCTCCAACAGGGATATCCTTAACATTAAAGTTTCCGAGCCCCCCTGTAGTCACCTTGTCTCCCGCGCTAATGTCGCTGTTGCTGTTTAATTGACTAATTTTAAGCAGTTCAGATTCCTTATCATAACCAACGATAATCCCGTAAATTTCAGTAGAACCATGCAGGATTTTAACAGAAATTTTGTCTGAATTTTCGGTGTTTGTCAATAGGTTGATCGTTGTTGAATGATCCTCCACCTTTGAAACACTACCAATCAAACCCCCGTTTGCAATGGCCAACATATTTTCAGAAGCTCCTTTTGAACTTCCCGCATCAATTGTTAACTCTTGTTTCCAAGATACTGGAGCTCGCATAATCACATCTGCTGCAATGGTTTTTGTAGCCTGCAATTTTGACTTCATATCCAGCAACTGACGTAATTGTTCATTTTCATTTTTTAAACTTTCTGATTGATTAGACTCCACCTCTAGTTGATAAAGCTGTTTTTTTAGACTTTCGTTTTCATTGTAAGTCTGCGTCAAATGTCCCAAATCTGATTTGAAAGTATCAAACCACTGAAAGGGTTTTTGAACAATTCTATCTACCAAGGAAATCCCATCTCCTAGTTTCGTCACAATAGCGCTTGAATAGGTTGTCACTAATAGTACAGAAACTGCCAGAACTGTGACAAAAACGATGATTAGATATTTTGATTTTTTAAAACGGTTCATATTCCTACCTTTATACTAAAAACCTGCTACTGTGAGCTTCTTATCAATCCTACAAACCTGCTAAGATTTTAAGAAAAATAAGAAACATCCCAGTACCAAAATCACAAGAATTGCCAGTGTATCCTTTTGACTCCATCTCAACTGTCTATACTGACTTCTACCCTTTCCTCCCTGATAACCACGCGCTTCCATGGCTATTGCCAATGAATCTGCACGCTTTAAGCTCGTCGCAAAAAGAGGAATTAAAATTGGAATCATAGCCTTTACTTTTTGAACGATGCTACCTTCGCCAAAGTCAACTCCACGAGCTTTTTGAGCATTCATAATTCTCGTCGTATCATCCATCAAGGTTGGAACAAAACGCAAACTCATTGATAACATGAGACCAATTTCATGAACGGGAACTTTCACGCGTTTCAGCGGTGCTAAAAGAGCTTCAACTGCAGCTGCCAGACTCAAAGGCATGGTCGTTAAGGTTAGCAAGGTTGAAAAGAAAATAATCAACACAAAACGACAGAAAATGATTCCTGCTTGTTGCAAAGCATAATCCGTTATTCTTATAAAAGAAAACTCAAATAGGACATTTCCACTTGAAATGAAAAAGAGCTGAAAAAGAGTCGTAAAAGCAATCAAGAAGAACATGGATTTTAATCCCTGAACGAAAAATGAGAGGGAAACGCCTGACAAAGCGATAAATATACCTGTCGCTATAAACAAAATGAGATTGGTGAGGGGATTATTAGCCCAAAATACAATCAAAATCAACAGGATCATGGCAAGCAATTTACTACGTGGATCCAAGCGATGAATAATGGAATCCCCCGGTATATAACGCCCTAAAATCATACTATCCATTTAGCGACTCCTTAAACTCCTCTATCTTGATTGGCAATTTTTTAAAAGCTACACCTCTATCTGCCAAACGTTTACAAAAGGCTGTTATTTTAGGCACACCTAACTGCACCTTTTCCATAGAGGCTACATCTTGGAAAACTTCGCTCGGTTTGCCACTTTTGATCAAACGCCCCTTTTCCATAACATAAACCTGATCAGCATATGCAGCTACGTCATCCATCAAATGCGTTACCAGAACGATTGTCATTCCAGAAAGGTGGAGTTTTTTAAACAAGGTCATCAGTTCTTTTCTGCCCAGAGGATCTAGTCCAGCTGTAGGCTCATCCAAAACCAAGACAGTTGGCTCCATGGCTAGCATACCTGCTATAGCCACACGTCTCATCTGACCACCCGAAAGTTCAAAAGGACTGCGCTCAAAGAGTGACTCATCGATGCCTACCAAGGCTAACTTTTCACGCGCAATTTTCTTGGCCTCTTCCTCAGAAACTCCAAAATTTTGCGGTCCAAATGCGACATCTTTCAAAACAGTCTCTTCGAAAATCTGATTTTCAGCAAATTGAAACACTAGACCAACTTGCTTTCGAATCTGACGAATTTCTTTATTGGTTGATGTAGGGGTAATGACGGTATCAAAAACTCGAACAGAACCCTTACTTGGTACCAATAGGCCATTTAAAAGCTGTAAAATCGTTGATTTCCCACTACCTGTGTGCCCTACTAAAGCTGTATAGGAACCATCCTCAATCGTCAAAGAAACATCAGTCAAGGCTGATGAAGATAGGGGAGTCCCCTCTTGATAGGTAAAGCTCACATTTTCTAGAGTAATTCCCATAACTTGTCCTCTAGCTCTCCTTCTGTCAAATAGCCATCCGGCAACTGATAACCAGTCTCTCTCAAAGATTCTCTCAATTGATTAGTAAAAGGCTCATCTAACCCTATCTGGTCAAGGTCATCCCGAGAAAAAAGTTCTCTTGGGCTGCTGGTTGACTCCACTTGGCCTTTTTTCATGACCAAGACACGGTCACTCATCGCAACTTCCTCTAAATCATGTGTAATGGAGACGACTGTCATCTGGTGGTCTTTTCGAATCTCTTGAACTGTCTGAATCAGTTCTCTGCGTCCCTCAGGATCCAACATACTTGTTGCCTCGTCCAAAATCAAAATAGCTGGCCTCAGGGCAACAACTCCCGCAATAGCCACCCGTTGTTTTTGTCCACCAGATAAACGAGCTGGTTCTCTCTTCTTAAAGTCCAGCATACCTACCAACTCCAAAGATTCAGCCACTCTCTTCTTCATTTCTTCACGAGGAAGTCCCTGGTTTTCTAAACCAAAGGCGACATCATCTTCAACAGTTGCCCCCACAAATTGGTTATCTGGATTTTGAAAAACCATACCAATTTGTCGACGCAAATCCCAAACATTCTCAGAGGACAGCAGTTGGCCATCTATCCAGATTTCCCCAGAGTCTGCTTCAAGCAATCCATCAATCAAACGGATAGTTGTCGATTTTCCACTCCCATTATGACCTACAATTGAAAGCCATTCTCCCCGTTTCACGTGAAACGAGACATTATTAACATCATAATGATCCTGGTCTTCCTTGTAACGAAAAGACAGATCTTTTACTTCAATAATCGATTTCATTTCGAACCAAATGTCCCTTTGAATACATGAGCGCTACCCTTGAAATAATCATAACCAGAGTAGATAGTGAAAAACAAAGCGATATAAAGTAACAGCTGACCAATTAAATTCCAATGTAAGAGCAAAAAGATAATGGCAAACATCTGACTAAAGGTCTTGATTTTCCCTGGCATCGCTGCTGCTAGAACTGTCCCTCCCGTCTCAACAAGCAACAAACGCAAGCCTGTCACCGCAAGTTCACGACAGATGATAATAGCAACAACCCAAGCCGGAGCCATACCTAACTCAATCAACATGATAAAAGCTGACATAACCAACAGCTTATCGGCCATCGGATCAGCAAATTTTCCAAAGTTGCTGACTACATTCCATTTGCGAGCAAGGTAACCATCAAGATAATCCGTTACACTAGCAACTGCAAAAATTATCGATGCTAGCAAATGACTGCCTTGTGAATGGCCCAAAGTCAAAATAAGGATAAAGAGAGGTATAAAGAGAATTCTACCAATAGTTAATACATTAGGAATTTGTTCTTTTTTCATTGATTTTTCCTTAATCTGTAGTAAATGTAAGTGTTACAGTTCCAGTCTGAGTTGTCAGCTTCGAAGTATCAATCGTTTGATTGTCCACAGTTACAGTAACTCCCTTCACTACACCTAAAGTAATGGTAACGGGATTCTTAGTTGAAACTGTTGTTTTTGCGTTTTTATTGTCTGATGACAAGGTCACACCACCTTCAAGGTCACTTCCTGAAACACTTACCCAGCTAGTTGCATCCGAAACAGTCAGCTGAACCGTAGCTGTTTCCTTACTCGTTTTATACCGAGCTTCAATGCGGTTTCCTTCGCCTGACACTGTAATAGTTGATTCCGTAGTAGAAGACGAGCTAGACGTCTGACTACTAGAAGATGAACTAGATGAGGTTGTGGAACTAGTCGAGTTCACAACACTATAATTAGCTGAAGAAGGATTTGGCTGAGTTTGGATGTAGTTCCAAACATAGTAAGTGACAAAAATTAAAATTGACAAAGCAAATAGAACGAAATAAAACAAGGGGAGATAAGACGTTTTTTTCTTATTTGATCGTCTGCGACCAGACAAGTCTTCTTCATCGACATCTACCTCTTCATAAGTGATCATACTACCTGAATCATAGGCATCCAATACAATTCTTTCATCTAACTCTACTGCCCAGGCATATTTTCTTAAAAAAGAACGAGCATAGAAGGTACTAGGAAGTTGATCAAAATCATCTGCCTCCATAGCTTCTAGAAAATGCAACTGAATTTCAGTTTTTTCCTGCAATTCCTCTAAACTCAATCCCTGATTAATTCTAGCTAAACGTAGAACCTCGCCAATTGTTTTTTTTCTCATACGTACCATTCCTTCTTTCTAGTATTAGTCATCTTTTAAGCTGGAAAGATTGTAAAATCAACTAGATCACCATTATCAATCAAACGATGTCCAGCTTCTAGAACATCCTCCAAAGTAATTTCCTGTAAAATTTTCGGAAAATCAAAAATTGTTTCTCCGCGATCCATCGGATCGTATTGAGTTGCAATAAATTCCAAAGAGTTCATGCTACTGAAAAACTCCCCAAACATCTCACTCTTAACAAGATCTAAATGTTCCTCTGTAATATCCGTATCACTACTAAACTGACGAATCGCTTTCCGAAATTGATGCGACAGAGAAACAGGCTCTTTGGTATCCATTGTCAATATCACAAAATGAAAGCGACTATTGACTTCAACCTCAAGTGACAATGACGCGTCTAACTTCCCAGACTCATATAACCTTTGAAAACGATCAGAAGTCCAACCAAACATCATCGTAAATAGTAATTTCAATAAAATATTGTAACGATAAGACTCAGCTTCTGTTATTTGCCCATTACCTCTAATCGCAACAGCAAGTTTGGGTGAAGAAACTTCCATCCGAAGACTATCTGTTTGCTTCACAGGCTGCAAGGGTAGTTGCTCTTTTGAAACCGTAAACTGGTTTGAACCTTCCTTTCCCTTTTTCGAAAAGTATTCCTCAACAACTTTTACATCAATATTTCCAACTAAAAACAGTGACATGTTGACAGGTTTGTAAAACTCTGTAAAATTCTCTTTTAAATTTGAAACTTGAATCTCAGAAATTGATTTTTCACTTCCAACAATATCTGTTGCTAAAGGAGTATCAGGATAAAGGTTGGCTAATGTTGCAAAAAACAAGCGTGAGTCTGGATCGTCTTGATACATTTCTCGTTCTTGCTGGATAATAGCCTGTTCCCTCAAAACAGACTCTTCTGTAAAATGAACATCTCCAACTAACTCATCTAGCAAATCTAAATTCTCTAATAGATGGTCAATTGTTGAAAAAAGATAGCTGGTCTTAGTAAAGCTTGTAAAGGCATTACTGTCCGCACCTAATCGAGTAAAAGCAGCCATTATATCCTCAGAATTTTCTCTTTCAAACAATTTATGTTCAAGAAAATGGGCAATTCCTGCTGGATGATGACGTAAACCTTTTTCCAAGCTTGTATAAGTTGCATCTACAGAACCAAATTGAACCGTTACAAATCCATAAACCTCATTGAAATCTTGCTTAGGGAGTAAAGAAACTGTCAATCCATTTGACAATTGTGTTTTGTAGACTATTTCCTTTACAGCAGGATAGTATTTTTCTTCAAAAGTAACCTTTGTCATTCTACTCCTTCCATAAAGTAAATCGCTTGTAACTTCAAACTATTGGCAACTTTACATACAGCTTCTTTATCAACACTCTCTAATTTTGCCACCAATCGATCAATATCAAAGCTTGATTTCCCCAATAGAGTATTCAAATAGACTCTTTCAACTAAGGTCTGTTGATTATCTTGAGCCATCAACAAAGATCGTCGAATCATCTCCTTGGTTTGTTCAAGCTCAAAATCTGTAAAGTTACCCTTTTTCAGATCTAGCAATTGATGATTCATCATTTTTCTAGCCTGATTTCGATTTTCTCTATCAATACCCGCATACATCCTTAACAGACCACTAAACAAATCCAATTGACTCGAGACTGTATAGGCTATTCCAGCATTTTCACGAACGTTTGTAAAAAGTTTCGAATGTGCAAATTCACCCAACAAACCATTCATAACAAGCATGGGCAGATGCTGATCATCACCATATTTTATAGGAGAATGATAGCCCATTTCCAAAATGGATTGCCCAACATTCCTCTGAACCATTCCCTCTCTTAGGACATTCGAATAAGATTGATGGTACTGGATAGTGATGTCGTTCTCTCTAGCTGTAAAGGGTAATGACTTCAGCGATTCTGTGATTTCTACTTCATTAAAATCACCTAAGAAAAAGAAATCAATACGATCATTCTTCAGAGCATTTTGAAAGCACGTGTAGCTACTTTCTGGAGACTCATTTGAAATGCTATTTCGTAAATCACTGTATCTCAATTGAAGACGCTCATCATGGAAGAACAAGCTATCCAACTCCTTATGAGCAAAATAAAATGAATCATCCATATCAGTAGCTAAACTAGCCAATAACTGTTTTCTTTCAATTTCAAATAAGGCTGGCTCAAAAGCACCATCTTGAGCTAAGGGAGCAAATAAAGTCTGTTTCACCAATTCCAAAATTCGAGAAGTCAAGACATTCTTTTTACTTAAAAAATCATCCCTCACATAAGTAAACGTTAAGTCAAGAATATGTGCCCGTCCCCTACGATAAGCACTTGTGGAAATATCTGTTCCATATAAACTTGCCAAGTATCTGCGAAATACTTGAGATGTTGGGTAAACTTGATTTGCCGTCTCCAACATACTCGCGCTCAACATACGTCCTGCTATTGTTTCAAGAGATAAGGGAGCAGTAAAACGAATGGTGATCTTATTTGTTTTAAACTTTTTGGATTGAACAAAATGTGCTGAAATTCCAGGCACTAATTCCATACCTTACCTCCTTACATATAGAGTTCTATTATACCACGAAAATCAAAATTTTTCTTGTTCTCTTTATAGCTTTAAAGAGTAAAACCGTTTTCATTTCAGCTAACTTTCCTTCAGCTATTTCAAGGAAAATATGGTATAATACCAAAGATTGAGGTGAATTATGGAATACAAATTATTTGAAGAATTTATTACACTCCAAGCCCTCCTAAAAGAGATTGGAATTATACACAGCGGTGGTGCTATCAAATCCTTTTTAATAGATCATCAAGTTTACTTTAATGGCGAGTTAGAAAGTAGACGTGGGAAAAAAATCCGTATTGGAGATACGATTGACATTCCTGATTTAAAGATTGACATCACCTTGACAAAACCAAGTTTAAAAGAGCAAGAAGAGTATCAAGCAGATAAGATTGAGAAAGAGCGAATTGCTAAACTTGTCAAAGAGATGAATAAAGGTGTCAAGAAAGAAAAACAAAAAACTTCTTCATCGCCTAAAACCAAACAAGTTCCACGTTTTCCAGGAAGATAACCATGTGGCTCCAACATTTAACAATTAAAACCTTTCGAAACTACAAAGAGGCAAAAATTGATTTCAATCCAAAATTAAATGTCTTTCTAGGTCAAAATGCACAAGGAAAAACCAATATTCTAGAAGCAATCTATTTCTTGGCCTTGACACGTAGTCATCGGACTCGTACAGATAAAAATCTCATTCATTTTGATAACGAGCAACTCCATCTTTCTGGCTTGCTACAGAAAAAAACAAGCTCTATCCCTCTAGAAATTGATTTAACACCAAAAGGGCGTGTGACCAAGGTCAATCACTTAAAACAAGCTCGCCTATCAGACTACATCGGACATATGAATGTTGTCCTCTTCGCACCTGAAGATCTCCAGCTAATTAAAGGAGCGCCTTCTGTCCGTCGAAAGTTTATAGACATTGAACTGGGACAAATAAAACCAATCTACTTGTCAGACTTGTCAAACTACAACCATATACTCAAGCAGAGAAATACCTACCTAAAATCCAGCCAGAAGATTGACGAAACATTTCTGTCAGTCTTAGATGATCAGTTAGTAGAGTATGGTTGTCGCGTTATAAAGCATCGGATAAAATTCATTAAAGACTTAGAGAAATTTGGTCAAAAAAAACACTTAGAAATTTCAAATAAATTAGAAGAGTTGTCAATATTTTATCAATCATCTGTCAACTTCACTGATGAAGAACAGCTAACACGTTCTTTTAAAATTGCTTTGGAGAAAAGCAGATCCAGAGACTTATTTAAAAAGAATACTGGAGTTGGCCCTCATCGAGATGATATTTCTTTTTATATCAATGGTATGGATGCTAGTTTTGGAAGCCAAGGTCAACATCGTAGCCTTGTTCTTTCTATAAAACTGGCGGAAATTGAGCTAATGGAAAGTATTACCAACGAGTCTCCAATACTACTGCTTGATGATGTTATGAGCGAACTTGACAATACACGGCAACTAAAATTACTAGAAACCATTTCACAATCTATCCAAACCTTCATTACAACAACAAGTTTAGACCACTTACAAAACTTGCCAGAAAACCTTAGTATTTTCAACATTCAAAATGGTAAAATTTCTGTAAATCAAAATTGACAACTATGTAAACAAAAAGAACTCCTGGATTTCAGGAGTTCTTTTTTACTTCTTACATGGAGTAGTTTGGTGCTTCATTAGTAATTTGTACATCATGAGGATGGCTTTCTTTTAGACCAGCCCCAGACATTTCAATAAATTGTGCATTATCATGTAGTTCTTTAAGGTTAGCTGCACCACAGTAACCCATACCAGAGCGAATACCACCAAGCATTTGGAAGACAATATCAGCTGCTGCGCCTTTATAGGCAACACGACCTTCAATTCCTTCTGGAACGAGTTTGTTTGCTTCATTGACCGCACCTTGGAAGTAACGGTCACTTGAACCTTTCTTCATTGCAGCGATTGATCCCATACCACGGTAAGTCTTAAACTTACGTCCTTGGAAGATTTCCGTTTCACCTGGTGCTTCATCTGTTCCAGCAAACATTGAACCAAGCATAACTGCATTTCCACCTGCAGCAAGGGCTTTTACAATATCTCCAGAGTACTTGATTCCACCATCAGCAATGATTGTTTTACCATATTCGCGCGCAACTGCTGCCGCATCATAAATTGCTGTCACTTGTGGGACACCCACACCTGCAATCACACGAGTAGTACAGATAGAACCTGGTCCAATCCCTACTTTGACAACATCCACACCCGCATCATAAAGAGCACGCGCACCTTCTGCAGTTGCAATATTACCAGCAATCAAAGTGCGATCTGGGAAGTGAGCACGAATTTCAGCAATTTTACGTAGAACCCCAGCAGAGTGACCATGTGCAGTATCAATAACAATTGCGTCAGCCCCTGCTTCAAAGAGAGCCTCTGCACGTTCAAATGTATCTGAAGTGACACCCACCGCACCAGCAACTAGAAGACGACCAAATTCATCTTTGGCAGCATTTGGAAACTCAATAACTTTTTCAATATCCTTAATAGTAATCAAGCCAGAAAGACGGCCTTCTTCGTCAACCAAAGGAAGTTTTTCAATACGGTGTTCTTGAAGAATATGTTCAGCTGTTGCAAGATCTGTACCAACAGGGGCAGTGACAAGATTTTCACTGGTCATATGGTTTGAGATTGGTTGATTGTAATCTGAAATAAAGCGAAGATCTCGGTTTGTTAGAATACCAACCAATTTACGATTTTCAAGTGTCTCCACAACTGGAACACCACTGATACGGTAACGTCCCATCAGTTCATCTGCTTCAGCAATCGTGTGTTCTGGAGTCAAGAAGAATGGATCAATAATAACACCATTTTCAGAACGTTTTACCTTACGAACTTCATCTGCCTGTTGCGCAATAGACATATTTTTATGGATTACTCCAAGACCACCCGCACGAGCAATAGCAATAGCCATTTGACTTTCTGTGACTGTATCCATGGCGGCTGTTATAATTGGGATATTTAAAGTCAGATTATCTGCCAATTTTGTTGTTAAATCTGCATCATTAGGCAACACATGACTTTCTGCTGGAATTAGCAATACATCATCAAAGGTAAAACCTTTTTTTAAAAATTTAGTATCCCAATTAGACATTGAAGTTTCCTCTTTTCTTTCTTTTTGAGCTTGACTCTTTTTGTATTGTATCTATCATACCATTCTATGAAAATTTGTCAATTATATTTATGGTAGAAATCATAAAAAAACTATCCCTGTGATCCTATGGAAGAGATAGTTTTACGATTCATATTTTATCTATTATTTAAAATAATTTAGTCCCATTGCTCCCTTAACTTCAGATAGAGTTTGCCCCGCAACCTCACGCGCTTTCTCACTACCTTTTTGAAGCATATTGTACACTTCTCCCATATCCTTAGCAAATTCGATACGGCGCTCACGAATAGGGCCAAGTTCCCGTTCTAATATTTCAAGTAGATAACGTTTCGTCTTCACATCACCAAGACCACCACGTTGATAATGTTCTTTCATATCTGCAATGTCTTGAGCATCTTCTGGACGACCAAACACATCTAGATAATGGAAAACCATATTTCCTTCAATCTTACCTGGATCCTCAACCCGAATATGGTCTGGATCAGTATACATGCTCATGACTTTTTTACGCAACGTATCCGCATCATCAGCTAGATAAATACCATTATTAAGGGATTTAGACATTTTAGCATTTCCATCTAAACCAGGCAAACGTCCTGCTCTCTCATTTTCTGGATAAATACCTTCCGGTTCCACCAAGACATCACAGTTATATGCGTTGTTAAAAGAACGAACAATCTCGCGAGTCTGCTCAATCATTGGTTTCTGATCTGTCCCAACAGGAACATAATTAGCCTTGAAGGCAGTAATATCTGCTGCTTGCGCAATCGGATAAACCAAAAATCCTGTCGGAATACTTTCTCCAAACCCTTTTTGAGCAATCTCTGTTTTTACTGTCGGATTTCGTTCCAAACGAGCTAGTGACACCAAATTCATATAGTACATAGATAGTTCAGCCAACTCTGGGATTTGGCTTTGAATAAAGATAGTTGACTTACTTGGATCTAATCCAACTGCTAGGTAATCTAAGGCAACATTCCCAATCGATTCTACAATCGTTTGAGGATCTTTGGCGTGATCTGTCAATGCTTGTTGGTCCGCCAAAAAAACAAACATCTCATACTTGTCTTCTTCCTGAAGTAATACTCTGTTTCTAAGGCTCCCAACATAATGTCCAATATGCAGTTTTCCTGTTGGGCGATCTCCTGTTAAAATAATGGGTTTTGTCATTTTTTTCTCCTTCGAAATGGTCTCTTCAATTATAGCATTTTTTTGTTAAAATAACAGAAAATTATTAAAATCAAACAACTAACTCATTGTAAATAAACCTGTAAACTTAATTGACACAAAATTGACAAACAAAAATTTGAATATTTCTCTCTTTTCTAGTAGAATAAATATATTACATATTATAGGAGAAAAACATTGCTTACAGTATCTGATGTTTCACTACGTTTTAGTGATCGCAAACTTTTTGATGATGTCAATATCAAATTTACAGAAGGAAATACATACGGATTAATTGGTGCTAATGGTGCTGGGAAGTCTACATTCTTAAAAATCTTAGCTGGTGATATCGAGCCAACAACTGGTCACATCTCTCTTGGTCCAGATGAACGTCTCTCTGTTCTCCGTCAAAATCATTTTGACTATGAAGATGAGCGAGTTATTGATGTCGTCATTATGGGAAATGAAAAACTTTACAACATCATGAAAGAAAAAGATGCCATTTACATGAAGGAAGATTTTTCCGATGAAGATGGTGTTCGTGCAGCTGAACTTGAAGGTGAATTTGCTGAACTTGGAGGTTGGGAATCAGAAAGTGAAGCATCTCAATTACTTCAAAACCTAAACATTCCAGAAGAATTGCACTATCAAAACATGAGCGAATTGTCTAATGGTGAAAAAGTGAAGGTTCTCCTTGCTAAAGCCTTATTTGGTAAACCTGATGTTCTTCTTTTGGACGAGCCAACCAATGGTTTAGATATCCAATCGATTACTTGGCTAGAAGACTTCTTGATTGACTTTGATAACACCGTTATCGTTGTATCCCATGACCGTCACTTCTTAAACAAAGTATGTACTCATATGGCCGACCTTGACTTTGGAAAAATCAAACTCTATGTCGGAAACTACGACTTTTGGAAGGAATCTTCTGAGCTTGCTGCTAAATTGCTAGCAGACCGTAATGCCAAGGCAGAAGAAAAAATTAAGCAATTGCAAGAATTCGTTGCTCGCTTCTCTGCCAACGCTTCTAAGTCAAGACAAGCAACGTCTCGTAAAAAAATGCTTGACAAGATTGAATTAGAAGAGATTGTTCCTTCTAGTCGTAAATACCCATTTATCAACTTTAAAGCAGAACGTGAGATTGGTAATGATCTCTTGACAGTAGAAAATCTAACTGTAAAGATTGATGGCGAAACTATCCTAGACAATATTAGTTTCATCTTGCGTCCAGGTGATAAGACAGCTCTTATTGGACAAAATGACATCCAAACGACTGCATTAATTCGTGCAATTATGGGTGACATCGACTATGAAGGAACTGTCAAGTGGGGAGTTACTACTAGCCGTTCTTACTTGCCAAAAGACAACTCGGCTGATTTTGCAGGAGGAGAGTCAATCCTTGACTGGCTGCGTCAATTTGCAAGTAAAGAAGAAGATGACAATACCTTCCTACGTGGTTTCCTTGGTCGTATGCTCTTTTCTGGAGATGAGGTTAACAAAACTGTAAACGTCTTGTCAGGGGGAGAAAAAGTACGTGTCATGCTTTCAAAACTCATGCTCTTGAAATCAAATGTCCTTGTACTTGATGATCCAACAAATCACTTGGACTTGGAATCTATCTCAAGCTTGAACGATGGATTGAAAAACTTTAAAGAATCAATCATCTTTGCCAGTCATGACCACGAGTTTATCCAAACTTTGGCAAACCATATCATTGTTTTGTCTAAGAATGGCGTCATTGATCGTATTGATGAAACCTACGATGAATTCCTAGAAAATGCAGAAGTACAAGCAAAAGTTAAAGAACTTTGGAAAGATTAAATTAGACTTCAAAACTCAGTTGGGGTAACCAACTGAGTTTTCTATCATTCTACGAGGTAACATGAAATCATTTTTTAAAACATATTGGACCTATTTTGTTTCTTTCATCATTCCTTTAGTAATTATGACTGGAGTATACCTAACTCAAGGTATCTACTGGAATAGCGATGCATCTCCACTATTAGGAGACGGTTTCCATCAATACGTTATTTTTGATGTGGCTTTACGAAATATTTTACATGGAAATGGTAGTTTGTTTTACACCTTTACAAGTGGCCTCGGACTGAATTTCTATGCTCTATCTAGTTATTACTTGGGTAGTTTTCTCTCACCTCTGGTTTACTTTTTTAATCTGTCGAATATGCCAGATGCTGTCTATCTGACCACTCTCTTAAAATTTGGATTGATTGGTCTGTCAACCTTCTTTAGTTTGACTAGATTATTTAAAGATATCCCAAAATTTTTAAAACTTGCCTTATCTACTTCCTATGCTCTAATGAGCTTTACCGTTAGTCAGTTAGAGATAAAAACCTGGTTAGATGTTTTTATCTTGATTCCTTTAATTATAACTGGTTTATACCTACTTATAACACAAAAGAAGCGCCTACTATACTTTACAAGTTTGTCAATCTTATTTATTCAAAATTATTATTTTGGGTATATGACAGTATTGTTTCTTATTTTCTGGTATCTCTGCCAAATTTCTTGGGACTTTAAAACTCGAAAATCATCTTTTCTTGATTTTGTTGTTACCTCCTTTTTAGCTGGAATGGCTAGTTTGATTATGACTCTTCCTACACTGTTTGATTTACAAACTCATGGAGAGAAGTTGACTGCCATCACAAAATTAAAGACAGATAGTAGCTGGTATTTGGATATTTTTGCAAAACAATTCATTGGATCTTTTGATACAACTAAATATGGATCTATACCAATGATTTTTGTTGGATTGCTTCCTTTTATTTTGACCATTCTATTTTTCACAATAAAATCCATAAAGTTTCACGTGAAACTTACCTATGCAATTTTCTTTACTTTTTTAATAACAAGCTTTTACATAGAAGCACTTGATTTATTTTGGCAGGGGATGCATACCCCAAATATGTTTTTGCATCGCTATGCTTGGATTTTTTCCACTCTGTTAATTTATACTGCAGCAGAAGTATTAAATCGTCTGAAAGAACTGAAGCTATGGAATCTATTTGTCTCACTTTTTCTTGTACTAACAGGATTTTTGGCTACTGTCTATTTTAAATCACACTATTCTTTTTTAACTGATTTGAATATCCTGCTCACTCTTGAATTTCTACTAGTTTATGCTCTTTTACTTCTTGCAGTCATTAGAAAATTTATCTCTATAAATCTATTTGCAATTCTTTTGTCTTTATTTATAACAGTTGAGATAAGCTTAAATGCTTCATCTCAAATGGAAGGAATAGCTAAAGAATGGGCCTTTGCTTCTCGTAGCGCCTATAATAGAGATATCACCGCTATGGAATCCATTCTAAACCAAATTGACAATCCATTTACACGTACTGAAAAACTGCAAATTCAGACTGGAAATGACAGTATGAAATTTAACTACAATGGAATCTCTCAATTTTCGTCTGTACGAAATCGCTCAGCTAGCACTAGTTTGGATAAACTGGGATTCAAATCCTCTGGAACCAACCTCAATCTCCGTTATGTAAATAACAGTCTTTTAGCAGACAGTTTATTTGGAATCCAGTACAATATTTCTGAAACTTCACTTGATAAGTATGGCTTTCAAGAGATTTATCAAAAGGATCATTTAACCTTATATAAAAATCAACTCTCTTTACCCATTGCCTTTGCCACTCAATCTATTTACACAGATGTAAACTTTAACAATCACACTCTAGATAATCAGGCTTTATTTATAAACCAGCTTGCTAATCTCAACTTAGATTACTTCTCCCAAATAGCATATGATAAAACAGATAATTCAGATGGTTTAACGAGCATCACAGGTTCTGCGAATGAAGATGCAAAGATTGATTATCAAATTGAGGTTCCTCAAAATAGTCAAGTCTATCTCTCTTTTTCAAATCTTCATTTTACGAATGATAAACAAAAGAAAGTTGACATCATTGTCAACGGTGAAAAAAAGACTTTTACAACTGACAATGCATTTAATTTCTTTAATTTAGGTTATACTGAAGAACAAAAAACTTTCAATATCAGTATTAGTTTTCCTGGAAATTCTCAAGTATCATTTGAATCACCGACCTTCTATCGTTTAGATACTCAGGCTCTTACTGAAGCAATCCAAAAAATTAAAGAACAACCTGTAGAAGTATCCACCTCTAAAAATAAAGTCTTTGCTACATATGAAGTAAAACAAGATACCTCTATTTTCTTCACTATTCCTTATGACAAAGGTTGGTCTGCATACCAAGATGGGAAAAAACTTGAAATCAAGCAGGCTCAGACTGGTTTTATGAAAGTTGATGTTCCAAAAGGAAAAGGCACCATTACACTTTCCTTTATCCCCAATGGTTTTGTTATTGGAGCAGCCTGCTCACTAACTGCCCTTCTTCTTTTTGGGATCTATAATCACAGACGAAATTTATCTAAGACAGAAAAAGATTGACCAAGGAATTGGTCAATCTTTTTAATCTTCTTCCATTTTCTTAGGTTGATAAGCTAGCATACCTAAAGCAGTAAAGAAAGCTAGTGTTATAATAAGGAAAATCACTTGGTGATGAATATTTCCTGTCATAGAGATTGTTTGTCGTAAGCCTGATACAGAATAACTCATTGGTAACCAAGGATTGACACCTTTGAAGAAATCATTTGTCAAAGCAAGGGGATAGGTCCCTGCACTTGATGCTAACTGTAATAAAAGTAAAATAAGAGAGAAGAAAGCTCCAATACGGCTATTCCAAGTTGTTAAAGCTGTCACCATAGACATGAAAGCTAAACTTGTGATTATAATTAGAATCAAGGTCCTCATCTCATGGTTCGCAGTCAATCCAATAAGATGGACACCTCCATAAACTAAAACACCTGCTAAGACAGCTATAATCCCATTTATTTCAGAGCGAGACTTCAACCAAGCCCAACGACTCTCTGGATGACGTCCAGAAGGCAACTTAGCAAAAATCATATTGGTAGATATAGCAGCAACAAAAAGAGCAACTGATATCATATAAGGAGCCATAGCAATCCCATTTACAGGGACTTGGTCATTGTCTGTTTTTGAGAGAACTAGAGGTTCAGATAATGTTTCTGCATTTTTAGATTCTGTCGAAGCTGATTTAAGTTGATTATTAGCATTGCCTAATCCTTGTCCTAATGAATCAACTCCTGTCTGTAAATTTTCAAGACTAGAGGTTAAGGTTGTTCCACCATCTGCTAGTTTTCCAGCACCATCTGCAATCTTCATAGCGCCACTTCCTAGTTGAGATGCTGCAGAAAGTAACTGTGTTGATTTATCTGTTAATTGACCAGAGCCAAATTGTAATGTAGTAAGACCTGCTATCAGCTCTGGGCTCTTATTGTTCAATTGAGCAGAACCAGATGACAAACTTTCTATACCTGATACTAATTCTGGAGCTTTTCCAGCTAACGCATCTACTCCAGCTGTCAAGGTTGATGTATTTTCTGTCAACTTACTTAATCCAGAAACTAATTTATCTAGACTAGTTGTTAAACTTGTATTCTTTTCACTTAGTTGATTAGCACCAATAGAAATAGTATCCAGTCCTTTAGTATAGTTTACAACACCTTTTTCAATTGACTGACTTCCAGGAACTAACTGATTATTTACAGAAGTTTGTAATGTTGTAAATCCATTTGACAATGTTGTCAAGGAGCTAGATGCTGCAGGTAAGAGTTGATTTGCTTTCGTCTGCACATCAGATAGATTAGATACTTGTTGTTCTGAATTCTCTATACTTTCTTTTAATCCTCCTACTGTCATTAAAATTGTTTTTGCCGACTCAATAGTAGAATTAGAATTTTTAGAAATAGCTTCTGTCAGTTCTTTCTTTTGTTCCTCTGTAAGAGATTGATAAGTAGCTGTTGATTGAAGGTTTGCAAGAGTTTTCTCTTGTTCTGTCTGACTTTTGGTCACAATATCCTGAGCAAGAGTTGTTAGATTTGGCAAAGCTTCTGACAATGTACTTTTCAGTTGAGTATTATCTGATATTGTAAGAGCTTGTAGTGTTTTATTTAGTTCTCCTAAGCTTGTTGCCAATTGCGCTATTTCTTCATTTTGTTGAGATGAGGACTCTAATTGGCTTGAAATTTCTTTAATACCAGTATTTAATTGCTCCATTCCATCTCTTAGTGTATCTGATTGATTGGATAATTGACTTGTTCCGTTAGAAAGTTCTTTCACACTATTTGTATAAGCATTTACACCAACTGAAAATTGATTGAGACCTGTATCCAGTTGTGAAACGCCACCTGTATAAGACTTTATACCTGTATTTAGCTGATTTACACCTGTCACCAACTCAGGAGTTTTTGAAGCTAATTGACCAAGTCCAGTGTCAACTTGTGAGACAGCATTTGTATAACTTTGTAAACCACTATTAAAAGTTCCTAAACCAATATGTAATTGCTCTATAGCAGACACATAGCTAGATAAGCCTTTTGTAAATTGATCCGCTCCATTTGAAAAAGTTACACTTGAGTTAGCTAGAGTATTAAGATTTGTTGTCAATGTTTGACTTCCCGTCACCAACTGATCGGCTCCATTAGCTAATTGTTCACTTCCTTCAGCTGCCTTATTTATTCCAGACTTCAAATCATTCATTTTTTGAAATAAAGCCTTAGTGTACGTTTCAGTAACATTAGTAGAGACGGTTTGTTTTAATTGTGTCATTGCAGAATCACTCATCTTACTTGCAATAAAGCTATGCCCACTTGACGTCTGATAATCAATCTGCATCTGTTCAGGATGATTCGTTAGGATAGAAGTAGCTTTTTCAGATAGATCACTTGGTAAAGTCACTACCATGTAGTAGTCACCATCTTCTAGTCCTTTTTCCCCTTCCTCTTCATTAACAAAGTGAAAATCTAAAGCCTTATTTTCTTTTAAATTAGACACCATGTCATCACCAATTGTCATTGTCTGTCCATTATAAGAAGCTTCCTTATCTTTATTGACAACTGCCACAGGTAACTCCGATACTTGACCATATGGATCCCACATGGACGATAAAAATATAATGTTGTATAAAGCTGGAATGAGAGAAATCCCTATCATTACAATGATAAAGGTCGGTTTTTTAAATATTGCTTTCCATTCTTTAAACATGTTTCCTCCTTTTTTACACATATTGTCTAAATTTTTGATATAATAGATTATACATTAAAAAATCTAAATTACAAGATAAAAAATACTTTTTTAGACATATAGTCTATTTTTGTGTACGAGGAGAAATTATGAAAGAAAGTAACAAACGTTTAAAAACAAAACGAATTATCGAAAATGCCATGGTTCAATTATTGATGGACCAGCCCTTTGATCAAATTTCTACTGTCAAGTTAGCAGAAAAAGCCGGAATTAGTCGTTCCAGCTTTTACACTCACTACAAGGATAAGTATGATATGATTGAACTCTACCAAAGTAAGCTATTTCATACCTTTGAGTATATTTTCCAAAAACATGCTCATCACAAAAGAGATGCTATTTTAGAAGTATTTGAATATTTAGAGTCTGAGCCACTCTTGGCTGCACTCTTATCTGAAAATGGGACAAAAGAAATCCAGAATTTCTTGAGAAATAAGCTTCACATTATGCTTAGCACCGACCTTCAGAAACGCTTTATGAAACTACAACTCACTCCAATTGAATTAGAATACAGTAGTATTTATCTAACAAATGCCCTATTTGGTGTTTGCCAGACTTGGATTGCTCGTGGAAAAAAAGAAAGTCCGCAAGAAATGACAGACTTCCTTATGAAAATGTTAGGTGATGTCAACTAAAAAAAGAACACCAATGGTGTTCTTTTTATCTGACTCCGCCAGTAGGACTCGAACCTACGACATCATGATTAACAGTCATGCGCTACTACCAACTGAGCTATGGCGGATAAAATAGTCCGTACGGGATTCGAACCCGTGTTACCGCCGTGAAAAGGCGGTGTCTTAACCCCTTGACCAACGGACCATCTATCTGTAGCAGATATAACCATTATATCAATTTCTTACTAATTGTCAATCACTTTTTAGATTTTTTCTCTAGAATATCTTTTAGTTTGCGGACTTTTAAACGAGTAATTGGACAACGATGATCTTCATAAAAGACAACTTCTAAATTCTTTCGATCAATTTCTCTCACATTTCCCACATTGACAAGGAAAGATTTATGGGAGCAATAAAATCGCTGGGTATGTTTGTCCTTTTCCTGAATATCTGTCATAGTTCCATAGAATTCTTTTGCAAAATTCTTACCAATAATCCGAAGTTTATGAGAAACTCCTGTAGTTTCGATATACAAAATGTCATGGTAAGGAATTTTCAAATCATTTCCTTTATAGTTGTAATCAAAATAGTCTACAACATCTTCGTTTTCAAGCAGCATGCTCTTAGTGTAAAAAATACTCTGCTCGATGCGTTTTTTGAACAATTCATCATTAATATCTTTATCAACAAAATCTAGGGCTGATACCTGGTATTTGTACGTTAAGGTAGCAAATTCAGATCGACTAGTAATAAAGACAATAATAGCATAAGGATTGTGATGACGGATAAATTGAGCCACTTCAAAGCCTTTTTTCTCGATTCCATGAATATCGATATCTAGGAAATAAAGCTGGTTTACTTCATCATTTTCGATATATTCCTTAAACTCACGAACTTTTCCTGTTGTCTTATATGAAATAGGAATATTCGATTCTTCTGAGATTTCATTCAATATTCTCTCTAGTCTCACTTGATGTTCAATAACATCTTCTAAAATTAATACTTTCATTCGAATTCCCTCTTAAATCTAATAATTTGTCTAAATGTGTTGTCTTCCATCTCTGTTTCTAAAATAATGTTGTCATACTTATCTAAAATCTCCTTGACATTATTAAGTCCTAGACCTCTATTTCTTCCCTTGGTAGAGAAACCTAAGGCAAATAAATCCTCTGAAGGCGTCATAGTGATTTTGCATGAATTCTGGATAACTATAACTGTTTCAAAATCCATTTTAATGACTGCAACTTCCATTTGTTTCAAATAACTATCTGCAGCACCTTCAACAGCATTGTTTAATAAAATGCTCATGATACGAACAAGATCAAGTAAATCTATTGACAGTCTAGTAATGATATCCTTTACTTCCAATGTAAACTCTACATCATTTTTTCGTGCATAGACAATCGATTGAGCAATTAAACTTCGTAAAGCAGAATCTTCTATATTATTTAAATCAAAGTAAGTATATTTTTCTGACCTCAATTTCTGATTTGCTTTTACTAAGACTTCATTGTAAACCCTGTTAATTTCTTGTAAATCTCCACTGTCAATCGCCATTTGCATGCTAACAAGCATCCCTGCATAGTCATGACGAAAACCTCGAATTTCATTATACAACTCCACAATTTCATCAGTATAAGTCTGTAAATGCTTTTGTTCAAATTTCTTTTGTTTTAGAGCAATCTCTTTTTCAATTTGAACCTTGTGAGAATTCATTGCAAAGAAAATCAATAACAAGCAAATAAAAACAATGGTTGATAAAATACTTCCGAAGCTATTTAAATGATGAGTTGTACTTACTATATCTGAAATAAACAATAAAATATGCAAACCAAAGAAAGCAACTATTACTTTTTTTAAAAAAGGGTACAGATAATCTTTATCAAAATAAGTAAGTTCTAAATGGAAATAAGTAATAATTTTTTTAATAATAAAATATGTTAGTAATAGTACTCCTAAATAAAACATCACTTCATGTTCTATCACAAAAGCATCACCTGTTATAGAGGATAGGGTTACTGATAAAAAAGTATGTGTACTATGATATAATAAAGACAATAGTAAACTGATAAACATTCCTTTATGCTTATCATACTTCTTTAAAACTACTATAGAAGTATATAGAATAAAAGGAAATATAAACTTTTCAATCCCTAACCCAGCTAATGAAATAAAGTCAAAGAAAAATTCAGCTACAGACTGATATACAAATATACAAGCTATAAATAAATATCTTTCTTTTTTAGTTACTTTACAAATTAATTCATAGCTTATTGTTAAAATAAAAATATGAAGAATAACTATTCCAAATCCTAATAAACTCATCCTATCACCCTATAATATTACTACTTTGTCCTATTTGAAAAAAGATGTTTAAAAAAGTAAGGTAGTCTTTTATCTCCACCTCGAATCTCCTGCAATTCTGCCTCTGTTACTTCTTTAAATTGTTCCAACTTTACTGTATTTTTCATAATGAAATCTCCTGTATTATTTTTTCTTGTAAGTTAACTTACACACCTATTATACAAAATGAAGACCTTGTAAGAAAAAATTCTTCCCAACTGTACATTTTTGCACCTGAAACGCACTTTTTTAAGAAAAAAGCTGGGATAAATCCCAGCTTCGCATCTAAAATTGATCCCAGCAGGATTCGAACCTGCGACCGTTCGCTTAGAAGGCGAATGCTCTATCCAGCTGAGCTATGAGACCTAACATGACCATTCTATCAAAAAACAAGAGCTAAGTCAATCTTCTATTTGTGGTAAGGAGAACCCTGTTGAATTGTAAAAGCACGGTAAATTTGTTCAACTAAAACCAATCTCATTAACTGATGTGGCAATGTTAGACGTCCAAAACTGACAGAAAGATTGGCCCTATTTTTTACAACAGGAGCTAGACCCAAACTTCCTCCAATGATAAAAGTAAGCGTTGAGTATCCTTTTATAGAAGCTTGCTCTAGTTGCTTACTCAATTCCTCTGAGGAGAGTGTTTTTCCTTCAATGGCTAGTACAATGACAAAGTCTCTTTCTCCAATCTTAGAAAGAATTCTTTCACCTTCTGTTTCCAAGATTTTTTGATTTTCTAATTCACTGGCTTTGTCAGGTGTCTTCTCATCAGTGAGCTCAATCATTTCTAATTTGGCAAAACGTGAAATTCGTTTTGTATATTCAGCAATTCCATCTTTAAGGTATTTTTCTTTTAATTTTCCTACTGTTACAATTTTTATTTTCATTCTTCTATTCTATCATATCCACACTTCATTTCACATCTTATACACAAAAAAATCATCAAAAATTACTAGTGAATTCACAGAATAAAGTGAGTTATCCACAACTTGTGTAAAACTTTAAGCTTTTAAGTTTGGATTAAGTTAATAGGTTTATAATCTGTGTAAATAAATAACAAACGGAGGCGTTTATGAAACACTTACAAAAATTTTACAAAAAAGGAGTTAAAGTTCTAATAATCATTCTAATCGGATTTTTAAGTGGTGCCTTAGGAAGTTTCGTAACATTACAACTTTATCAAAAACAAGGAAATCAAGCTACAAATAATAATTCTGGCACTGTCACTCAAACATCCTATAAGAATGAAAATTCAACCACTCAAGCAGTAAATAAAGTTAAGGATGCTGTTGTCTCAATCATTACTTATTCTTCTTCTAGCAGTAGACAAAGTAGTGTATTTAATGCTGACGAAACTAATTCTGATTCAGACAATCAACAAATCGCAAGTGAGGGATCAGGTGTTATCTATAAAAAGGATGATAAAGATGCCTATCTTGTAACTAATACTCACGTTATCAATGGAGCTTCAAAAGTTGATATCCGCTTAGCAGATGGTACTAAGGTTCCTGGTGAAATTGTCGGATCTGATACCTTCTCTGATATTGCTGTCGTTAAAATTTCTTCCGAAAAAGTTACAACAGTCGCAGAATTTGGAGATTCAAGTCAACTTAGTGTTGGAGAAACAGCGATTGCTATCGGTAGTCCTCTAGGTTCAGAATATGCTAATACAGTTACACAGGGGATTATTTCAAGTCTTAATCGAAATGTTTCTCTAAAATCTGAAGATGGTCAAGCTATTTCAACAAAAGCCATTCAAACAGATACAGCCATTAACCCTGGTAACTCTGGTGGTCCACTTGTAAACATTCAAGGACAAGTAATTGGTATTACATCAAGTAAAATTGCAAGTAATGGTGGAACATCTGTAGAAGGTCTTGGTTTTGCAATTCCTTCAAACGATGCACAAAATATCATTAAACAGCTTGAAAGTGATGGTAAAGTAACTCGTCCTGCTCTTGGAATTCAAATGGTTAATCTATCAAATGTTGGAGCTAGTGATCTTAGAAAACTTAACATTCCAAGTGGTCTCACTTCAGGTGTAGTTGTTCGATCTGTTCAAAACAATATGCCAGCAAATGGACATCTTCAAAAATATGATGTCATTACCAAAGTTGATGACAAAGAGATTGCCTCATCAACAGACCTACAACATGCTCTTTACAATCATGCTATCGGAGATACTATCAAAGTAACCTACTACCGTAACGGTAAGGAGGAAACAACCTCAATTAAACTAGATAAGAATTCTAGTGATTTAGAGTCTTAATTGACATCAGTGTAAAGAAAACTTTACAGAAAGTAAAAGATATGTTAGTGTAGAATCATGGAAAAATTTGAAATGATTTCTATCTCTGAAATACAAAAGAATCCTTACCAACCTCGAAAAGAATTTGATGTAGAAAAATTAAAGGAATTGGCTCAGTCAATCAAAGAAAATGGGCTCATCCAACCAATCATCGTTCGTCAATCTCCTGTAATTGGTTATGAAATCCTTGCAGGAGAGAGACGATATCGGGCTTCTCTCTTAGCTGGTCTTACTTCTATTCCAGCCGTTGTAAAGCACCTCTCAGATCAGGAAATGATGATTCAGTCTATCATTGAGAATTTGCAGAGAGAAAATTTAAATCCTGTTGAAGAAGCACGCGCCTACGAATCTTTAGTAGAAAAAGGATTTACTCACACTGAGATAGCAGATAAAATGGGGAAATCTCGTCCTTATATCACTAATTTTATTCGTTTGCTTTCCCTACCAGAATATATCTTAACTGAAGTAGAAAATGGAAAAATTTCTCAAGCGCATGCACGTTCACTAGTTGGTTTGGACAAAGAGCAGCAAGACTATTTCTTCCAACTAATTAAAAATGAAGACATCTCTGTGAGAAAGCTAGAATCACTTCTTACAGAGAAAAAACACAAGAAGCAAC
This sequence comes from Streptococcus sp. HMSC076C08, assembly GCF_001810825.1. Lineage (GTDB taxonomy): Bacteria > Bacillota > Bacilli > Lactobacillales > Streptococcaceae > Streptococcus. The sequence goes on from NZ_KV802736.1 coordinate 282,053, forward strand.
TAAAAAATGATTCTTTCATCAAAGACGAAGAAGATAAATTAAAAAAACTACTCGGTTTAAGTGTAGAAATTAAACTTTCAAAAAAAGATACTGGAAAGATTATTATCTCCTTTTCAAGTCAAGAAGAATACGATAGAATTATTAACAGCCTGAAATAAGGCTGTTCTTTTATTTTCTCAACTCACAAATTTATCCACCAATTTTTTTATCAAAAAGCCTACTAAATCAAGGATTTTCTTATTTATCCCCAACCTGTGGATAAATACTGCTAACATTGTGGATTCTTTTCCCCAATCTGTGGAAAAATCCTATTATCTATGGTAAAATAAGTCTAGCACTAAACTACTAAAATCATAGTAAAGGAGGAAAATTAGTTGAAAGAAAAGCAATTTTGGAATCGTATTTTAGAATTTGCTCAAGAAAGATTGACTCGATCTATGTATGATTTCTATGCTACACCTGCTGAACTCATCAAAGTAGAAGAAAATACAGCTACTATATTTCTACCGAGATCAGAGATGGAAATGGTGTGGGAAAAGCAATTAAAAGATATTATCATTGCTGCTGGTTTTGAAATTTATGATTCTGAAATCAAACCTCACTATATTTTCACTAAACCTCAGAGTACAGAATCTCCTCAAGTAAATGATACGAATAGTGTCTCTACTTACGATTACACACCTGCACTACCAACGATTCCCTATTCCGAAACAGGGTTAAAAGAAAAATATACCTTTGATAACTTTATTCAAGGTGATGGTAATGTTTGGGCGGTGTCTGCTGCACTAGCTGTATCTGAAGATTTAGCTCTGACTTATAATCCTCTTTTCATCTATGGAGGACCTGGTCTTGGAAAGACTCACTTACTCAATGCGATTGGAAATGAGATTTTGAAAAATATTCCTGATGCGCGTGTCAAGTACATTCCTGCCGAAAGCTTTATCAATGACTTTCTTGAACACTTGCGACTTGGGGAAATGGAAAAGTTCAAAAAGACTTACCGTAGCCTTGATCTCTTATTGATCGATGATATCCAATCTCTCAGTGGCAAAAAAGTCGCGACCCAGGAAGAATTTTTCAATACCTTCAATGCTCTTCATGATAAACAGAAACAGATTGTCCTAACCAGTGATCGAAGTCCTAAACACCTAGAAGGCCTTGAGGAAAGACTTGTTACACGCTTTAGCTGGGGATTGACGCAAAATATCACCCCTCCTGACTTTGAGACACGTATCGCCATTCTTCAAAGTAAAACAGAGCACTTGGATTACCATTTCCAAAGTGATACTCTAGAATACTTGGCTGGCCAATTTGATTCAAATGTTCGAGAATTGGAAGGAGCAATCAACGATATCACTTTAATTGCCAGAGTGAAGAAGATTAAGGATATTACTATTGATATTGCTGCGGAAGCTATTAGAGCACGTAAGCAAGACGCCCGCCAGATACTTGTTATTCCAATTGAGAAAATCCAAACTGAAGTTGGTAATTTTTATGGAGTGAGTGTCAAAGAAATGAAGGGGACGAGACGAGTTCAAAACATCGTTTTAGCACGTCAAGTTGCCATGTATCTAGCTAGAGAACTGACAGATAACAGTCTTCCAAAAATCGGAAAAGAATTTGGTGGAAAGGATCACACCACCGTGATTCATGCCCATGCTAAAATCAAATCATTGATTGACGAAGACGATAATTTACGTTTAGAAATAGAAGCAATCAAAAAGAAAATTAAGTAGCTTGTGGATAACTTTTCCTTTCTTATCTTTTTTATCCACATTTTTTAAACAAGCTTAGAAGCTTAAGTTTACTAAATAGCACCCAGTTTTCCACAAAATTCACACATACTATTATTACTATTAACTTTCTAATACTAAAAATAAATAAAGGAGAATCCATGATTCATTTTTCAATTAATAAAAATTTATTTCTACAAGCTTTAAATACCACAAAACGAGCAATTAGCTCAAAAAATGCTATTCCGATTTTATCGACAATCAAAATTGATATTAGCAATGAAGGAATTACTTTAATTGGATCAAATGGTCAAATTTCTATTGAAAATTTCATTTCTCAAAAAAATGAAGATGCTGGTCTTTTGATTACTTCTTTAGGTTCGATTCTTCTAGAAGCTTCTTTCTTTATCAATGTTGTATCTAGTCTTCCAGATGTAACGCTTGATTTCAAAGAAATTGAACAAAAACAAATTGTCTTAACAAGTGGTAAATCAGAAATTACCCTAAAAGGAAAAGATAGCGAACAGTACCCACGAATCCAAGAAATTTCAGCAAGCACACCTTTGGTTCTTGAAACCAAACTACTCAAGAAAATTATCAATGAAACAGCTTTTGCTGCAAGTACGCAAGAGAGTCGTCCCATCTTAACAGGTGTTCATTTTGTATTGAGCCAACATAAGGAACTAAAAACAGTTGCAACAGACTCACACCGCCTTAGCCAGAAGAAATTGACTCTTGAAAAAAATGGAGATGATTTCGATGTGGTGATTCCTAGCCGCTCTCTACGCGAATTTTCAGCGGTATTTACAGATGATATTGAAACTGTAGAGATTTTCTTTGCAAATAATCAAATCCTCTTTAGAAGCGAAAATATTAGCTTCTACACTCGTCTCCTAGAAGGAAACTATCCTGATACAGATCGTTTGATTCCAACAGACTTTAATACTACAATTACTTTTGATGTGGTTAATTTGCGTCAATCTATGGAGCGTGCACGTCTCTTATCAAGTGCGACTCAAAACGGTACTGTGAAGCTTGAAATTAAAGGTGGGGTTGTTAGCGCCCATGTTCACTCTCCAGAAGTTGGTAAAGTAAACGAAGAAATCGATACAGAGCAGGTGACCGGGGATGATTTAACTATTAGTTTTAACCCAACTTACTTGATTGATTCCCTCAAGGCTTTAAATAGCGAAAAGGTTACTATTAGCTTTATCTCATCAGTTCGTCCATTTACTCTTGTGCCAGCAGATACTGACGAAGATTTCATGCAGCTTATCACACCAGTTCGAACAAATTAAGTGAAAGAGGTTGAGCCTAGCTCGCCTCTTTTATGATATAATCAAAAAAGAAAAGGAGAGTAGTATGTATCAAGTTGGAAATTTTGTTGAGATGAAAAAACCACATGCTTGTACAATTAAATCAACAGGTAAAAAGGCCAATCGTTGGGAAATTACACGCATAGGGGCAGATATCAAAATCAAATGTAGCAATTGTGACCACCTTGTTATGATGAGTCGCTATGATTTTGAACGAAAAATGAATAAGATTATTGACTAAGAACCCTTAGTTAGAGGGTTAGCAAGTTTTCCCTTTTTGTGTTATAATGTTAGGGATTGAAATGAGAACGGAGAATGAGAAACTATGGCTTTAACAGCAGGTATCGTTGGTTTGCCAAACGTTGGGAAATCAACCCTTTTTAATGCAATTACAAAAGCAGGAGCAGAGGCGGCAAACTACCCATTTGCGACTATTGATCCAAACGTTGGGATGGTGGAAGTTCCAGATGAACGCCTACAAAAACTAACGGAAATGATTACTCCTAAAAAGACAGTTCCAACAACCTTTGAGTTTACAGATATTGCAGGGATTGTAAAAGGAGCTTCAAAAGGAGAAGGTCTAGGGAATAAATTCTTGGCCAATATCCGTGAAGTAGATGCGATTGTTCACGTTGTACGTGCTTTTGATGATGAAAATGTTATGCGCGAGCAAGGACGTGAAGACGCCTTTGTGGATCCACTTGCAGATATTGATACCATTAACCTAGAGTTGATTCTTGCTGACTTAGAATCAGTTAATAAACGCTATGCGCGTGTAGAAAAGATGGCACGTACGCAAAAAGATAAGGAATCTGTGGCAGAGTTTAACGTCCTTCAAAAAATTAAACCAGTCCTTGAAGATGGAAAATCAGCACGTACCATTGAATTCACAGATGAAGAGCAAAAAGTAGTCAAAGGTCTCTTCCTTTTAACCACTAAACCAGTTCTTTATGTTGCTAATGTGGATGAGGATGTAGTTTCAGATCCAGATTCTATCGAATATGTGAAGCAAATTCGTGAATTCGCAGCGACAGAAAATGCAGAGGTAGTAGTTATTTCTGCGCGTGCTGAGGAAGAAATTTCTGAGTTAGATGATGAAGATAAGCAAGAGTTTCTTGAAGCACTTGGCTTGACAGAATCAGGTGTTGACAAGTTGACTCGTGCAGCCTATCACTTGCTTGGGCTTGGAACTTACTTCACAGCTGGTGAAAAAGAAGTCCGTGCTTGGACCTTTAAGCGAGGGATGAAAGCTCCTCAAGTAGCTGGTATTATCCACTCAGACTTTGAAAAAGGCTTTATTCGTGCAGTAACAATGTCATATGAGGATCTAGTGAAATATGGATCTGAAAAGGCTGTAAAAGAAGCTGGACGCTTGCGTGAAGAAGGAAAAGAATATATCGTTCAAGATGGCGATATCATGGAATTCCGCTTTAACGTTTAATAACATTTAATAAATAGTGTCAATTAGGTTGGAAAAAAATTCCAACCCTTTTGGCTTTTGAAAGGAAAAATAAATGACTAAATTACTTGTTGGATTAGGAAATCCAGGGGATAAATATTTTGAGACCAAGCACAACGTTGGATTTATGTTGATTGACCAATTGGCCAAAAAACAAAATGTTACCTTTACACATGACAAGATATTTCAAGCTGACCTAGCTTCTTTTTTCTTCAATGGAGAAAAAATTTATCTGGTCAAACCAACAACATTTATGAATGAAAGTGGAAAAGCGGTTCATGCTTTATTGACTTACTATGGTTTGGATATTGAAGATTTACTCGTTATTTACGACGACCTTGACATGGAAGTCGGGAAAATTCGTTTAAGAGCAAAGGGATCAGCGGGTGGTCATAATGGTATCAAGTCTATTATTCAACATATTGGAACTCAAGTATTTAACCGTGTTAAAATAGGTATTGGAAGACCTAAAAAAGGCATGTCGGTTGTTAATCATGTTTTAAGTAAGTTTGAACAGGATGACTATGTGGGTATTTTACAGTCTATTGACAAGGTTGACGATGCTGTAAACTACTATTTACAAGAGAAAAACTTTGAGAAAACAATGCAGAGGTATAATGGTTAAATGGTGACTTTATTAGATTTATTCTCAGAAAATGATCAGATAAAAAAATGGCATCAAAATCTGATAGATAAGAAAAGACAACTAATACTTGGTTTATCAACGTCTACCAAGGCTCTTGCAATTGCAAGCAGCCTAGAAAAAGAAAATAAGATTGTGTTACTGACTTCAACTTATGGAGAAGCAGAACGAATTATCAGTGATCTTCTTTCTCTCTTAGGAGAGGAACTTGTCTATCCTTTTTTGGTCGATGATTCTCCTATGGTAGAGTTTTTGATGTCTTCGCAAGAAAAAATCATTTCGCGGGTTGAAGCCTTGCGTTTTTTGAATGATCCATCTAAGAAAGGGGTTTTAGTTTGTAATATTGCAGCGAGTCGGTTAATTTTACCCTCTCCGACTAGATTTAAAGAAAGTACTATAAAAATTGCAGTCGGTGAAGAATATGACCAACACGAGCTACTTCACCGGTTAAAGGAAATTGGATATCGAAAAGTTACTCAAGTACAGACACAAGGTGAGTTTAGTATTCGAGGAGACATTTTAGATATTTTTGAGATGTCTCAGTTAGAACCTTTCCGAATCGAGTTTTTTGGCGATGAAGTAGATGGTATTCGTACTTTTGAAGTCGAAACACAATTATCGAAAGAAAATCAGACAAACCTCACTATCTTTCCAGCTAGCGACATACTTTTGAGAGAAAAAGATTATCAACGAGGACAGTCAGCTTTAGAAAAGCAAATTTCAAAGACTCTATCACCAATTTTAAAATCATATTTGGAAGATATTTTGTCAAGTTTTCATCAAAAACAAGTACATTCAGATAGTCGAAAGTTTTTGTCCTTATGTTACGATAAAGCATGGACTGTATTTGATTATATTGAAAAAGATACACCAGTATTCTTTGATGACTATCAAAAATTGATGAATCAGTATGAAGCCTTTGAAAGAGAATTAGCACAATACTTTACAGAAGATTTACAGAATGGTAAATCATTTTCCGAGATGCAGTATTTTGCAGATACAGAGCAAACCTATAAAAAACAAAGTCCAGTTACCTTTTTCTCTAATCTGCAAAAGGGCTTAGGAAACCTCAAGTTTGATCACATTTATCAATTTAATCAATACCCAATGCAAGAGTTTTTCAATCAATTTTCATTTTTAAAAGAAGAAATTGAGCGATACAAAAAAATGGACTACACTATTGTTTTGCAGTCTAGCAATTCAATGGGAAGTAAAACATTGGAGGATGTTTTAGAGGAATATCAGATCAAATTGGATTCCAAAGATAAGTCAAGTATCTGTAAAGAATCTGTAAACTTGATTGAGGGTAATCTAAGACATGGTTTTCATTTTGTAGATGAAAAAATTCTCTTGATTACTGAACATGAGATTTTTCAAAAGAAATTAAAACATCGTTTTCGAAGACAACATGCTTCAAACGCAGAGCGATTAAAAGATTATAATGAACTTGAAAAAGGGGATTATGTTGTTCACCATATCCATGGAATTGGTCAATATCTAGGAATCGAAACAATTGAAATCCAAGGCATTCACCGTGATTATGTCAGTGTACAGTATCAAAATGGTGACCAAATCTCCATCCCAGTAGAGCAGGTTCAGTTACTGTCCAAATATGTTTCAAGTGATGGGAAACCTCCTAAACTCAATAAATTAAATGACGGTCATTTCAAAAAGGCCAAGCAAAAAGTTAAGAACCAGGTAGAGGATATAGCTGACGATTTAATTAAACTGTATTCTGAGCGTAGTCAGTTGAAGGGTTTTGCTTTCTCAGCTGATGATGAAGATCAACATGCTTTTGATGATGCCTTCCCTTATGTTGAAACGGATGATCAACTTCGTAGTATTGAGGAAATCAAGAGAGATATGCAGGATTCTCACCCCATGGATCGACTTTTGGTTGGAGATGTTGGTTTTGGGAAGACTGAAGTAGCAATGCGTGCTGCTTTTAAGGCAGTCAATGATCACAAACAGGTGGTCGTTCTAGTTCCAACGACGGTTTTAGCGCAACAGCACTATACGAATTTTAAGGAACGATTCCAAAATTTTGCTGTTAATATTGATGTGTTGAGTCGCTTTAGAAGTAAAAAAGAGCAGGCAGAAACACTTGAAAAACTAAAGAATGGTCAAGTCGATATTTTGATTGGAACGCATCGTGTTTTGTCAAAAGATGTTGTGTTTTCAGATTTGGGATTGATGATTATTGATGAGGAACAACGATTTGGTGTCAAGCATAAGGAAACTTTGAAAGAACTGAAAAAACAAGTAGATGTTCTAACCTTGACAGCAACGCCAATTCCTCGTACTCTCCACATGTCTATGCTGGGAATCCGAGATTTGTCTGTTATTGAAACTCCTCCAACCAATCGCTATCCTGTTCAAACCTATGTATTAGAGAAGAATGATAGTGTCATTCGTGATGCTGTCTTGCGTGAAATGGAGCGTGGAGGTCAAATTTACTATCTTTACAATAAGGTTGACACGATTGACCAGAAGGTTTCGGAATTACAGGAGTTGATTCCAGAGGCTTCGATTGGGTATGTTCATGGACAAATGAGTGAAATTCAGTTGGAAAACACTCTACTGGACTTTATTGAAGGTCAGTATGATATTTTGGTGACGACTACTATTATTGAGACAGGGGTAGATATTCCAAATGCCAATACCTTATTTATTGAAAATGCAGACCATATGGGTTTGTCAACCTTGTATCAATTAAGAGGAAGAGTCGGTCGTAGTAATCGTATTGCTTATGCCTATCTCATGTATCGTCCAGAAAAATCAATCAGTGAAGTCTCTGAAAAGAGATTAGAAGCAATTAAGGGATTTACAGAATTAGGCTCAGGATTTAAGATTGCGATGCGAGATCTTTCGATTCGTGGAGCAGGAAATCTCCTAGGAAAATCGCAGTCTGGTTTCATTGATTCTGTTGGTTTTGAATTGTATTCACAGTTATTAGAGGAAGCTATTGCTAAACGGAACGGTAATGGGAATAAAAGAATCAAAGGAAATGCTGAGTTGATTTTACAAATTGATGCTTATCTTCCTGATACTTATATTTCTGACCAACGACATAAGATTGAAATTTACAAGAAAATTCGTCAAATTGACAATCGTGTCAACTATGAAGAACTACAAGAAGAGTTGATGGACCGCTTTGGAGAATACCCAGACGTAGTAGCATACCTTTTAGAGATTGGTTTGGTTAAGTCATATTTTGACAAGGTATTTGTAGAACGTGTGGAAAGAAAAGAAAATAAGATTACAGTTCAATTTGAAAAAGTCACTCAACGACTATTCTTGGCTCAAGATTATTTTAAAGCCTTATCTGCAACGAACTTAAAAGCAGCTATAGCTGAGAATAAGGGATTAATGGAAGTTGTATTTGATGTCCGAAACAAGAAGGATTATGAAATTTTAGAAGGTTTGCTGATTTTTGGAGAAAGTTTATTAGAGATAAAAGAATCAAAGGAAGCAAATCCCATTTAACATTTTTCTTCTATAAAAAGGATAAAAATGGTACAATAATAATTTGAGGTAATAAAAATGAGATTAGACAAGTATTTAAAAGTATCACGAATTATTAAGCGCCGCACAGTCGCAAAAGAAGTAGCAGATAAAGGTAGAATCAAGGTGAATGGAATCTTGGCCAAAAGTTCAACGGATTTGAAAGTTGATGACCAAGTTGAAATTCGCTTTGGAAATAAGTTGTTGCTTGTTAAAGTACTAGAAATGAAAGATAGTACAAAAAAAGAAGACGCAGCAGGCATGTATGAAATTCTCAGTGAAACACGGGTAGAAGAAAATGTCTAAAAATATTGTACAGATGAATAATTCTTTTATTCAAAATGAACATCAACGTCGTCGTTACCTGATGAAGGAGAGACAAAAACGAAATCGTTTTATGGGTTGGGTCCTTATTTTGATGATCTTGTTGTTTATTTTACCAACTTATAACTTGGCTCAAAGCTATGATCAGTTACTACAACGCCGTCAGCAATTGACAGAGTTGAAAGAGCAGTACCAAACTCTTAGTGATGAAAAGGATAAGGAATCCGCCTTTGCTGCAAAGTTGAAAGATGAAGACTATGTAGCAAAATATGCACGCGCCAAGTACTATTACTCAAAGAAACGAGAAGCAATTTACACAATTCCTGATTTGCTTCCGAGGTAATGTCATGGAAAATTTATTGGAAGTTGTTGAGCAATTTTTAAGTTTATCAGATGAAAAATTAGAGGAATTGGCAGCTAAAAACCATTTATTACGATTACAAGAAGAAAGGGAAGAGAAGAATGCGTAAGTTCTTAGTAGTTTTATTGCTACCTGCTTTTATCATAACCTCAAGAGTAGTTAGCACAGAAAAACAGCTTCCTTACTCTTCGCAAGAAATTTATTATCTAACTGAGTCTGATTATGGATTCTACTATAAAGAAACTCTGGAATCCCCAATGGTATATGGAGAAACAGCCGTCTATGCTAATGAGGATCTTGTTAAGGAGTCTGGTAAATTGACTCCTGGAACCACCTTTAAAATAGTAGAATGGCGTTTGAATAGACAAGGTGTTCCTGTTTTTAAATTAGATAATCACCAGTTTATCCTTGCAGATAAGCGGTTGGTCTATGATCAAAGTCAAGTTCAAACTCAAAATAGACAAGTATGGTTGGAGCAGGGGTTTGTTATCTATAACAGTCCCTATGATGCGAAAGAAATTTCTTCAACCCTCTCTCCCTATCAACGCGTAACGGTGGATAGAGCTCTCTTTGCTGAGGGACAAGAATTTCTTCATATCAATCAAGTTGGGTGGGTATCAAAAGAGTTCACCTCAGAAGAAGACAATCGCATCCAGAAGGTTCAAGAAGTTTTATCAAACAACTATCAGAATGAAAATTATTCTATTTATGTTAAACAACTGAGTACAGGTAAAGAGGCTGGGGTGAATGAAGACAGCAAACTTTATGCAGCTAGCATCTTGAAACTAGCCTACCTTTATTACGCTCAAGATAAGATAAATCAAGGGGAATATACGCTAGACAGTAGCTTCAAGTATATCCCAGAAGTAAATAGTTTCCCTGGGTCCTATAAACCAGAAGGTAGTGGTAGCTTACCTAAAAAAGAAGATAACAAAGAATACAGTCTTCAACAGTTAATTACCAAGGTAACAAAAGAGTCTGATAATGTTGCTCATAATATTTTAGGTTATTACGTGACCAATCAATCTGACGGGGCTTTTAAAGAAAAAATGTCCACCATTATGGGCGAAGATTGGGATGTGAATGATAAACTGACTTCTTCAAAAATGGCTGGAAAAGTCATGGAAGCTATTTATAATCAGAATGGTTTTGTCCTAGAGTCTCTAGGTAAGACTGATTTTGACAACCAAAGAATCGCAAAAGGTGTTTCGGTTAAGGTAGCTCATAAAATTGGAGATGCCGATGAGTTTAAACATGACACTGCCATTGTTTATACGGATTCTCCTTTCGTTCTTTCCATTTTCACCAAAAATTCTGATTATGATACTATTGCTAAGATAGCCAAGGATGTCTATGAGGTTCTAAAATGAGGGACCAGGATTTTTTAAATCATTTTCTCCGAAAAGAGTATTTCAAAAAACATTCTAAAGTCGTATTAGCTTTGTCTGGCGGACTGGACTCAATGTTTTTATTCCAGCTATTGTCTACTTATCAAAATGAGTTAGAAATTGAGTTGATTTTAGCACATGTCAATCACAAACAGAGAAGGGAATCTGACTGGGAGGAAAATGAACTAAGGAAGTTAGCTGATGCAGCTGAACTTCCTATTTATATCACAAGCTTCTTAGGAGACTTTTCAGAAGCGCGTGCTCGAGAGTTTCGTTATGATTTTTTTAGGAAAATCATGAAAGAGATTGGAGCGACTGCCTTGGTTACTGCCCACCATGCAGATGATCAAGTTGAAACGATTTTGATGCGCTTGATTCGAGGAAGTCGGCTCCGTTATTTAACAGGAATAAAAGAAAGCCAAGTAGTTGATGGAATTGAAATCATTCGTCCCTTGTTGCATTTTCATAAAAAGGATTTTCCACCAATTGTTCATTTTGAAGATCAAACAAATCAGGAAAATACCTATTTTCGCAATCGCATTCGGAATAGGTATTTACCAGAGCTTGAAAAAGAAAATCCTCGTCTTAAATCCGCCCTTTTAGATTTAGGAAGGGAAATTTCAGATTACCAAGCAACAATAACGGAACTTTCGAAACAAATTGATGTGGAAGATTTGAATGAGCTATTTTCATACTCTCAACAAACTCAAGGAATCTTGCTCCAAAACTATCTTAATCAATTTCCAGACTTAAATCTGACAAAGGCTCAGTTTGCTGAAGTTCGACAGATTTTAGCAACGAAAAGTCAGTATCGTCATTCTCTTAAAAATGGCTACGAATTGATAAAAGAGTATCAACGGTTTCAAATTTGTAAAATCAGTCCTCAGGCCGATGAAAAGGAAGATGAACTTGTGTTACACTATCAAAATCAAGTTCGATATAAGGGCTATTTATTTTCCTTTGGCATTCCTATTGAAGGGGATTTTGTTCAAAAAGTAACGGTTTCACGGGAAACATCTGTATATATTAGATGTCGAAAACCTGGCGATATTATTAGGCTGAATGGTTATCGAAAGAAACTGAGACGCTTATTTATAGATTTAAAAATCCCTATTGAAAAACGAAAAACAACCCCTATTATTGAGCAATTTGGAGAAATTGTCTCAATTTCAGGAATTGCGACCAGTGATTTGAGTAAAAACACGAAAAATGATATAATGAACACTGTAATTTATATAGAAAAAATAGATAGGTAAAAAGATGTTAGAACACGATATTAAAAAAATCCTCGTTTCACATGATGAAATTACAGAAGCGGCTAAAAAGCTAGGTGAACAATTAACCAAAGACTATGAGGGGAAAAATCCAATTCTTATTGGAATTTTGAAAGGATCGATTCCTTTTATGGCTGAATTGGTTAAACATATTGATACGCATATTGAGATGGATTTCATGATGGTATCTAGTTACCATGGTGGAACAGCAAGTAGTGGTGTCATCAATATCAAGCAAGACGTGACGCAAGATATCAAAGGAAGACATGTTTTATTTGTAGAGGATATCATCGATACAGGTCAAACCTTGAAGAATTTGCGAGATATGTTTATTGCAAGAGAAGCAGCTTCTGTTAAAATCGCGACTTTGTTGGACAAACCAGAGGGACGCGTTGTTGAAATTGAAGCGGATTACACTTGCTTTACTATTCCAAATGAGTTTGTAGTAGGTTATGGTTTGGACTATAAAGAAAATTATCGTAACCTTCCTTATGTCGGAGTTTTGAAAGAAGAAGTTTATTCAAATTAGAAAGATCTATCTTTAATGAAAAAACAAAATAATGGTTTAGTTAGAAATCCATTTCTATACTTGTTAATTATCTTCTTCCTAGTGACAGGATTCCAGTATTTTTACTCTGGAAATACTGCTGGGCGAAGCGAAAAAATTAACTATACAGAATTGGTAAAAGAAATTACAGCAGACAATGTAAAAGAATTAACCTATCAGCCAAATGGCAGCATCATTGAAGTGTCTGGTGTTTATAAAAATCCTAAGACTAGTAAAGAAGAAACAGGAATTCAATTTTTCACTCCTACAGCTACAACAGTAGAAAGATTCTCAAGTACTATTCTTCCGTCTGATTCAACAGTTTCAGAATTGCAAAAACTTGCTTCTGAACATCAGGCAGAAGTAACAGTCAAACATGAGAGTTCAAGCGGTATGTGGATCAATATCCTTGTCTCTGTTGTGCCATTTGCTATTCTTTTCTTCTTCCTATTCTCTATGATGGGAAATATGGGAGGGAATAGTGGCCGAAATCCAATGAGTTTTGGACGTAGCAAGGCCAAAGCTGCAAACAAAGAAGATATCAAGGTACGATTCTCAGATGTTGCTGGTGCCGAGGAAGAAAAACAAGAATTAGTAGAAGTTGTTGAATTCCTAAAAGATCCAAAACGATTTACCAAACTTGGTGCGCGTATTCCTGCAGGTGTTCTTTTAGAGGGACCTCCGGGAACAGGTAAGACCTTACTTGCTAAGGCGGTTGCTGGAGAAGCAGGAGTTCCATTCTTTAGCATCTCAGGATCGGACTTTGTAGAAATGTTTGTCGGAGTTGGGGCTAGCCGAGTTCGTTCACTTTTTGAGGATGCAAAAAAAGCAGCGCCAGCCATCATCTTTATCGATGAAATTGATGCCGTTGGTCGCCAACGTGGTGTCGGTCTTGGTGGAGGTAATGATGAACGTGAACAAACCTTGAACCAACTCTTGATTGAGATGGATGGTTTTGAGGGAAATGAAGGAATTATTGTTATCGCTGCGACGAACCGTTCAGATGTTCTAGATCCAGCTCTTCTCCGTCCAGGACGTTTTGATAGAAAAGTCTTAGTTGGTCGCCCTGATGTTAAAGGTCGTGAAGCAATCTTGAAAGTTCACGCTAAAAATAAACCTCTGGCAGACGATGTGGATTTGAAACTAGTTGCCCAACAAACTCCAGGTTTTGTGGGAGCTGACTTGGAAAATGTTCTAAATGAGGCAGCCTTGGTTGCAGCCCGTCGCAACAAGTCAGTCATTGATGCTTCAGATATTGATGAGGCAGAAGACAGAGTGATTGCTGGACCATCTAAGAAGGATAAAACAGTATCACAAAGAGAACGGGAATTGGTTGCTTATCATGAGGCTGGACATACTATTGTTGGTTTAGTCTTGTCAAATGCCCGTGTTGTTCATAAAGTTACCATTGTACCACGTGGACGTGCAGGTGGTTACATGATTGCGCTTCCGAAAGAGGATCAAATGCTTCTATCTAAGGAAGACATGAAAGAACAATTAGCAGGTTTGATGGGTGGTCGTGTAGCTGAAGAGATTATCTTTAATGTCCAAACGACAGGAGCTTCAAATGACTTTGAACAAGCTACACAGATGGCGCGTGCAATGGTCACTGAATACGGTATGAGTGAAAAACTTGGCCCAGTTCAATACGAAGGTAATCATGCTATGTTTGGTGCACAAAGTCCTCAAAAATCAATTTCAGAACAAACAGCCTATGAGATTGACGAGGAAGTTCGTTCATTATTAAATGAGGCACGAAACAAAGCAGCTGAAATCATCCAATCAAATCGTGAAACTCATAAGTTGATTGCAGAAGCATTGTTGAAATACGAAACATTAGATAGTACACAGATTAAATCTCTTTACGAAACAGGGAAAATGCCTGAGACAGTAGAAGAGGAATCCCATGCACTATCTTATGATGAAGTAAAATCAAAAATGAGTGAAGAAAAATAAATTTAGAGAGGTTCAACCTCTCTTTTATGTTCTAATGTGATGGCTACCGAGCAGATGCCTTGATAGTCGAT